>NZ_JBWKYU010000018.1:0-131385 GCF_059423925.1 Pseudomonas sp. GW458-11-26-14-LB4 | reverse complement strand
GGCCAAACTCGCCGCCCCCACCGCCATCCCGGTGCGAGTCGTCGCCGTCAGCGAAAAAGACGTCCCCCGCTACACCATCGGCATCGGCTCGGTCCTCTCGTTGCACAGCGTCGTAGTGCGCCCACAGATCGACGGCATCCTCACCAAGCTTCTGGTCAAGGAAGGTCAGTTGGTAAAACAAGGCGACCTGCTCGCCACCATCGACGACCGCTCGATCCGCGCCAGCCTCGATCAGGCCCGGGCGCAACTGGGCGAAAGCCAGGCGCAACTGCAAGTCGCCCTGGTCAACCTCAAGCGCTACAAACTGCTCAGCGTCGACGACGGCGTATCGAAGCAGACCTACGACCAGCAGCAGGCACTGGTCAACCAGCTCAAAGCCACCGCCCAGGGCAATCAGGCCGCGATTGACGCGGCACAGGTACAACTTTCCTACACCCAGATTCGCTCCCCGGTCACCGGCCGGGTCGGGATTCGCACGGTCGACGAAGGCAACTTCCTGCGCATGACCGACACCCAGGGCCTGTTCACCGTGACCCAGATCGACCCGATCGCCGTCGAGTTTTCCCTGCCCCAGCAAATGCTGCCGACCCTGCAAGGCCTGATCAGCGACCCGCAGCGCGCACAGGTCAAGGCGTACATCGGCGCCGACACCGACGGCGAAACCGGCAATCTGCTGGGCGAAGGTCACCTGACCCTGATCGACAACCAGATCAATGCCAACACCGGCACCATCCGCGCCAAGGCCGAATTCGACAACCCGAACCAGAAGCTCTGGCCCGGCCTGCTGGTGACGGTAAAGATTCAGACAGCGCTAGATAAAGATGCGCTGGTGGTTCCGCCCACCGTCGTACAACGCGGTCTCGATCAGCACTTCGTGTACCGGGTCAACGGCGACAAGGTTGAAGCGGTGCAGGTGCAGATGGTTTATCAAGGCAGCGGCCAGGACATCATCAAAGGCGTGAAGCCCGGCGACGTATTGGTCAGTGATGGCCAGTCGCGGCTCAAGCCCGGTTCGACCGTGCAGGTCATGAGCGAACCGCCGCAGGTAGTGCAAGCGGAGCCCAAGCCATGAAACAGCACAAAGGCGTTTCGACCTGGTGCATCGATCACCCGGTGGCGACGATTCTGCTGACCATCGCGCTGGTGCTGGTCGGGGTGATTGCCTTCCCGCGCCTGCCGATTGCCCCACTGCCGGAAGCGGAATTTCCTACGATCCAGGTCTCCGCGCAGTTGCCCGGCGCCAGCCCGGACACCATGGCTTCGTCCGTGGCCACGCCGCTGGAGGTGCAGTTCAGCGCCATCCCCGGCATGACCCAGATGACCTCCAGCAGTGCGCTGGGCTCCAGCCTGCTGACCCTGCAATTCACCCTCGACAAGAGCATCGACACCGCCGCCCAGGAAGTGCAGGCCGCGATCAACACCGCCGCCGGCAAACTGCCGAAAGACATGCCGACCCTGCCGACCTGGAAGAAGGTCAACCCGGCCGACAGCCCGGTGCTGATCCTCAGCGTCAGCTCCACGCAAATGCCCGGCACCGAGCTCAGCGACCTTGTGGAAACCCTGCTCGCGCGTCAGATCAGTCAGATCGACGGCGTGGGCCAGATCAACATCACCGGTCAGCAACGTCCGGCAATCCGCGTTCAGGCTTCGGCGGACAAACTGGCGGCCATCGGCCTGACCCTCGCCGATATTCGTGTGGCGATCCAGCAGACCAGCCTCAACCTCGCCAAAGGTGCGCTGTACGGCGATTCGAGCATTTCCACGCTGTCGACCAACGACCAGTTGTTCCACCCCGAGGAATACAGCCAACTCATCGTTTCCTACAAGGACGGCGCCCCGGTTCACCTCAAGGATGTCGCGAAAGTCGTCAACGGTTCGGAGGATGCCTACGTGCAAGCCTGGGCCGGCGATCGACCGGGCGTGAACCTGGTGATCTCCCGCCAGCCCGGCGCCAACATCGTCGAAACCGTAGACCGGATTCAGGCCGCCCTCCCTGGCCTTGAAGCCATGTTGCCAGCCTCGGTGCAGGTCAAGACCCTGATCGACCGCACCCAGACCATCCGCGCCTCGCTGCATGAAGTGGAAATCACCCTGCTGATCGCGATCCTGCTGGTGGTGGCGGTGATGGCGCTGTTCCTGCGCCAGCTGTCGGCGACGATGATTGTCTCGGCGGTGCTCGGCGTATCGCTGACCGCCAGTTTCGCCTTGATGTATTTGCTCGGTTTCAGCCTGAACAACCTGACCCTCGTGGCCATCGTGGTGGCCGTGGGATTCGTGGTCGACGATGCCATCGTGGTGGTGGAAAACATCCACCGTCATCTCGAGGCCGGCGACAGCATGCGCGACGCCGCGATCAAGGGCGCCGGCGAGATCGGTTTCACCGTGGTCTCGATCAGTTTCTCGCTGGTGGCGGCGTTCATTCCGCTGCTGTTCATGGGCGGCGTGGTCGGGCGCCTGTTCAAGGAGTTCGCCCTGACGGCCACTTCGACCATCATGATTTCCGTGGTGGTATCCCTGACACTGGCGCCGACGCTGGCGGCGCTGTTCATGCGCAAACCGGTGCATCACGCCCATGACAAACCGGGCTTCAGCGAACGCCTGCTCGGCTGGTACGAAAAAGGCCTGCGCCGCGCCCTGGCCCACCAGAAACTGATGATCGGCGTGTTCGGCATTTCCGTCGCGCTGGCGATTGGCGGCTACGTGTTTATCCCCAAGGGTTTCTTCCCGGTGCAGGACACCGGTTTCGTCCTCGGCACCACCGAAGCCGCCGCCGATATCTCCTACAGCGACATGGTGAAAAAACACCTGGCAATGGCCGAAATCGTCGCCGCCGACCCGGCTGTCCAGGCGTTTTCCCACTCGGTGGGCGTGTCCGGCAGCAACCAGACCATCGCCAACGGCCGCTTCTGGATTGCCCTGAAAAAACGCGGAGACCGCGATGTTTCGGCCAGCCAGTTCATCGACCGCATTCGTCCGCAACTGATGAAAGTCCCCGGCATCGTGCTTTACCTGCGCGCCGGCCAGGACATCAACCTCAGTTCCGGCCCGAGCCGTGCGCAGTATCAATACGTGCTCAAGAGCAACGACGGGCCGACCCTCGCCACCTGGACCCAGAAACTCACCGAAAAGCTACGTAGCATCCCGGCGTTCCGTGACATTTCCAACGATCTGCAACTGGGCGGCAGCATCACCCACATCAGCATCGACCGCAGCGCCGCCGCGCGTTTCGGCCTGACGGCGAGTGATGTCGACGAGGCGCTGTACGACGCCTTCGGCCAGCGGCAGATCAACGAGTTCCAGACCCAGGTCAACCAGTACAACGTAATTCTGGAGCTGGACACCAAGCAGCGCGGCAAGGCCGAAAGCCTCAACTATTTCTACCTGCGCTCGCCGCTGAGCGGGGAGATGGTGCCGCTGTCGGCGCTGACCCGATTCGACGCACCGACCATCGGCCCGCTGTCCATCGCCCACGACGGCATGTTCCCGGCCGCCAACCTGTCGTTCAACCTGGCGCCAGGTGTGGCACTGGGCGACGCGGTGATTCTGCTCAATCAGGCCAAGGCCGAAATCGGCATGCCGACCGCCATCAGCGGCAACTTCCAGGGCGCGGCCCAGGCGTTCCAGAGTTCGCTGAAAAGTCAGCCGTGGCTGATTCTCGCGGCGCTGGTGGCGGTGTACATCATTCTCGGCGTGCTCTACGAGAGCTTCGTCCATCCGCTGACGATCATCTCGACCTTGCCGGCAGCAGGCCTCGGCGCAGTGATCATGCTGTGGATCTGCGGCCAGGACTTTTCGATCATGGCGCTGATCGGGCTGGTGCTGCTGATTGGTATCGTGAAGAAGAACGGCATCCTGATGATCGATTTCGCCCTCGAAGCGCAGCGTCATCGCGGGCTGTCGCCGCAGGATGCGATTTTCGAGGCGTGTATCACGCGGTTCCGGCCGATCATCATGACCACCCTCGCCGCCCTGCTCGGCGCACTGCCGCTGATGCTCGGCTACGGCACCGGTGCCGAACTGCGCCAACCATTGGGGATAGCGGTTGTGGGCGGCCTGCTGGTCAGCCAGATGCTGACGCTGTTCACCACGCCGGTCATATACTTGTGGCTCGAGCGGCTGTTCCACAAGCCCAAACCTGCGCCCATCGCGGCGCTGGCAACGACAGACTGAGGCGGGTCATGCGCGTTCTGATTATCGAAGACGAAGAGAAAACCGCGGACTACCTGCACCGCGGCCTGACGGAACAGGGTTACACCGTGGATCGGGCCCGCGACGGCGTCGAGGGTCTGCACCTGGCACTGGAAAGCGACTACGCGGTGATCGTCCTCGACGTGATGCTGCCGGGCCTCGATGGCTTCGGCGTACTGCGCGCATTGCGTGCGCGCAAGCAGACGCCGGTGATCATGCTCACCGCCCGCGAGCGGGTCGAAGACCGGATCCGCGGCCTGCGCGACGGCGCCGACGATTACCTCGG
This sequence comes from Pseudomonas sp. GW458-11-26-14-LB4, assembly GCF_059423925.1. NCBI lineage: Bacteria > Pseudomonadati > Pseudomonadota > Gammaproteobacteria > Pseudomonadales > Pseudomonadaceae > Pseudomonas > Pseudomonas sp. GW458-11-26-14-LB4. Next base: position 126,911 of record NZ_JBWKYU010000018.1, on the reverse strand, counting down.
CAAACCTTTTTCCTTCCTCGAACTGGTGGCGCGCCTGCAAGCGCTGACCCGGCGCAGTGGCGGTCATGAACCGGTCCAAGTGAGCATCGCCGACCTGTGGATCGATCTGATCAGCCGCAAGGCCACCCGCGCCGGCACCCGGCTGGATCTGACCGCGAAGGAATTTTCGCTGCTCAGCGTGCTGGCCCGGCGTCAGGGCGAAATCCTCTCGAAAACCGCGATTGCGGAAATGGTCTGGGACATCAATTTCGACAGCGACGCCAACGTGGTCGAAGTCGCGATCAAACGCCTGCGAGCCAAGCTCGACGGGCCGTTCGACGAGAAACTGCTGCACACGATCCGCGGCATGGGTTATGTGCTGGAGAGCCGTGGTGTCCAGTAATTCCATCGCCCTGCGCCTGAGCGGAATGTTCACGCTGGTGGCGCTGCTGGTGTTCCTGTTGATCGGCGGCGCGCTGTATCAACAAGTGGACAAAGGCCTGGGTCTGTTGCCGGAAGCGGAACTCGATGCGCGTTACAGCGTGCTTGAGTCCGCGCTCAACCGCTATGGCACCCCCGAGCATTGGGTGAAGATCAACGCCAAGCTCAAGCTGCTGGGCGAAGAAGACAAGCGCATCCGTTTCTGGGTGGTCAGCGGCAATCCGGGCTACGAGTTCGGCGAGCCGGATGCCTTGATTCGCGCGTTTGCCCAAGGCCCGTTGGGCATGCGCGATCTGCAACTGCCCGACCATCCTTATCCGCTGAAAGTGCTGCTCACCGAACTGCCAGCCAAGGATCAACGCCCGCCGCTGCGCTTCATGATCGGCATCGATACCGAGACCTTTCACCAGACCCAGCATCAGTTGCTGATCGCGCTGGTCAGCCTGGCGGTGATCGGCGTGCTGCTGGCATCGGCATTGGGATATTGGGTGGCGCGGATCGGCCTCAAACCACTGATCAAACTGTCCCACGAAGCCCAGCGTCTGGCGCCGCCGTTGCGGGCCGGGCGCCTGCGTCTGTCGCCGTTGCCGCCGGAGCTGGAGCAGTTCGTCGACTCGTTCAACTCGACGCTGGAGCGGGTTGAACAGGCCTATTCGCGGCTCGAATCCTTCAACGCCGACGTCGCCCATGAGCTGCGCTCGCCGCTGACCAACCTGATCGGCCAGACCCAGGTCGCCCTCACTCGCGGGCGCTCCGCCGAGCATTATTTCGAAGTGCTGCAATCCAACCTCGAAGAGCTGGAACGCCTGCGCTCGATCATCAACGACATGCTGTTCCTGGCCAGCGCCGACCAGGGCAGCAAGGCCACCAAACTGACGTCCACCTCGCTGGCCGATGAAGTGGCAACCACCCTCGAATACCTCGACTTCATCCTCGAAGACGCGCAAGTCCAGGTTCGGGTAAGCGGTGATGCGCAAGTGCAGATCGAGATCGCCCATCTGCGCCGGGCCTTGATCAATCTGCTGAGCAACGCGGTACAACACACCGCGCCCGGTCAGGTGATCGAAGTGCAGATCGCGGTCGAGGAACATCAGGTCAGCATCGGCGTGGCCAACCCCGGTTCGCCGATTGCCAGCGAACATTTGCCACGCTTGTTCGAGCGTTTCTACCGGGTCGATGCGTCGCGCAGCAACAGCGGCAACAACCACGGACTGGGGCTGGCGATCGTCAAGGCGATTGCGCTGATGCATGGCGGCGATGTGTTTGTGCGCAGTGATCGCGGGATGAATACTTTCGGGATTCATTTGCCGGTCTGAAAAGCCCCTCACCCTAACCCTCTCCCAGAGGGAGAGGGGACTGACCGAGTTGTTCTTTCGAGTTACGCCGACCTGAAAAATCCAGTCGAACTCAGGCTTTGAAAAGCATGAAGATCGGCTCCCTTTCCCCCTCGCCCCCTTGGGGGAGAGGGCTGGGCGGGCGGCGTTCCGATGAGGGGGTGACTTTTGCTTTTGCTGTAACAGTCATTTATGAAAATCACGCTGTTTCCCAACGCCCGGCAACCTTATCTTTGCCCGCACCAAACAGCACTTGCCAAGCAAGAAGGTTTTCAAGATGTCCAACAGTATGGGTATTGCCAGCGCTTTCGTTTTGTCCTCATTGATCCTGTCGCCGATGGCGATGGCTGAAGAATCGCAGTCGTTCGTAGCGCAAAACGCCGCTCGCGCTCACGCATTCGAACAGCATCAGGCAGAAGTGATGGCCAAGGCTCAAGACGCCACGCAAGCCCCTCAGGCCGCAACTTCCCAGACTCAGGCTTCAGAGAAAGAGAGCTGAGTCGCGCACCGCTCCGTTTCCCTCGACGCGGTTGTTTGGCTCTTCCCGTTCAACCGTCGTCCTTGCAGGCCGCTGATTTTCAGCGGCCTTTTTTCGTTGTGGTCTGTAAGCTGTCCGGTTCGTCTTTAACAATTAGAAACATCCCGCACCTCAAGACATTGAAGTGTCAGTTGACCCCAAGGAGCTTTACCGCACGTGCGTTACCCAGTTCGCTTCATCCCGCTGTTCATTGCAATTGCCGCAACGATTGCCCCCGCCGCCCACGCTGCCGAATCCGAGAAACAGGGTTTCGTTGAAGGCGCGAGTCTCAACCTCAACGCCCGCAACTACTACATGAACCGCAACCGCCTGCAGCAGACGGATGACAACATCGAGTGGGGCCAAGGTTTCCTCGGCAAATTCGAGTCGGGCTACACCGAAGGCACGGTTGGTTTCGGCATCGATGCCCACGCCATGCTCGGTCTCAAACTTGATGGCGGTGGCGGCACCGACAACTCCAGCATCCTGCCGGTCAGTGACGGCAGCGGCAAAGCGCCGGGCTCGTTCTCCACGGCGGGCGGCACTCTGAAAATGCGTGCGTTCGATACCGAGCTGAAGGCCGGCGATCTGTTCCTCGCCAACCCGGTGATCGCCGGTGGCGAGACGCGCATGCTGCCGCAGACCTTTCGCGGCCTCAGCCTGACCAACCACAGCTTCGATGGCTGGATGATCGAAGGCGGCCAGGCCAGCTTCACCAAGCCCTACAACCAGAGCGGCCACAAACGCATCGGCACCTCTTACGGCACCCTCGCCGACGGCGACAAGAGCCAGCACCTGAACTGGGCCGGCGTGGCTTGGAGCGGCGTCGAAGGCCTGACCAGCAGCCTGTACGCGTCCGAGCTGAAGGACATCTGGAACCAGTACTACTACGACCTCGACTACACCTGGGCGCTGAATGACCGGGTGACCCTCAACCCGGGCCTGCACTTCTATCACACCCAAGACACCGGCGACGCGCTGCTGGGCAATATCGACAACAACACCTACAGCCTGCATTTCACCGTCGGTATCGGCAACCACAGCGTTACCGCTGCATACCAGCGGGTCAACGGCAACACGCCGTTCGATTACATCAGCCAGGGTGACAGCGTTTACCTCGACAACTCGCAGCAATACTCGGACTTCAACGGCCCGAACGAGCGCTCGTGGAAACTCAAGTACGCCTACGATTTCGCCGGCGTCGGCCTGTCGGGCCTGACCTCGGCGCTGTCTTACTCGCGCGGCACGCTGGACCTGACCAAGGTCGATCCGGGCAGCAAAGGTTACGCCTTGTGGTACAGCGCCGAAGGCCGCAACGCCAAGCATTGGGAGCGGGACATCGATCTTAAATACGTGGTGCAGAGCGGCCAGGCCAAAGACCTCGCGGTGCATCTGCAATGGGCGACCAACCGTGGCGGCAACGGTTACGGCGCGCTGGATACGGACACAGATGAATACCGTGTGATCATCGACTACCCGATCAACGTCTTCTAAGATCGGCGCTACAGTAAAAGGCCAGCCTGATGCGCTGGCCTTTTTCTTGCCTGTGGCAGCGAAGCGGGTACGACTACGCTTACAAGAATCCCTTACCGAAACCGAACCATGATCGCGAGCCGCACCCCTACCGTTCCCGGCACGACCGGACGCTCCGAGCTGCTGCTGATCCTCGGCAGTCTGCTGAGCGTGATCGCGATTGTGTGCATCGTGACGTTTCTGCTGATCCGCGAACACGCCAACGCGCAGGAATCAGCCACCCGCGGCGCCACCACCATCGCCCAGCTGATCGACGCCGACGTGCTGCGCACCGTCGAGCTGTATGACCTGACGCTGCAAGGGCTGATCGCTGCCGCCCAGCGTGACGACCTGAAAGATGTGTCACCGCAGATTCGCCATCTGGCGTTGTTCGATCGCTCTACTACCGCGCGCTTCAAGGGCGACATCCTGTTGCTCGACAAGCATGGCGAGGTGATCGCCGATTCCTCGCGGGTCGATCCGCTGCCAGGCAATTTCGCCGACCGCGACTACTTCCTCGCCCACGCCTTCAACCGCGACACCGGCATGTTCATCAGCCGTCCGTTCAAACCCCGCTGCGACTGCGATGACGCGAACCAGTGGCGGATCAGTTTCAGCCGGCGCATCTCTTCGGACACCGGCGAGTTTCTGGGCGTGGCCGTGGCGTCGATGAAACTCGATTACTTCGATCAGCTGTTCAACAGTCTCGACATCGGCATCGACAGCACCCTCAACATCATCAACAACGACGGCATCCTGCTGGCGCAGAAGCCTTATCTGCAGAGCGATTCGATCGGCAAGAGCTTTGCTGCCCGGCCCAATGTGGTGCGGATTCTGCGCGACAGCAACGGCAATGGCAGTTTCAACAGCATTTCGAGCATGGATTATCAGCAACGGCTGTACACCTATTCGCGGGTCGGCAATCTGCCGCTGACGGTGATCGTTGCCCTGTCCAGCGAGGAAGTGTTCGGCGCGTGGCGACGCACGGCGATCCTGATCAGCGGCGCCACCGGCGTGCTGTGTGCCGGCCTGCTGTGGCTGACCTGGCTGCTGGCCCGGGAGCTGCGCCTGCGCCAGCGGGCCGAACGCGAACTGGCGCAACTGGCGGCGACCGATGCCCTGACCGGGGTCGCCAACCGGCGGATGCTCGATCAGTCACTGCGTCACGAGTGGTTCCGCGCCCAGCGCTCGGCCAAGCCATTGTCATTGCTGATGATCGATGCCGATCACTTCAAGGCCTTCAACGACCGGCACGGACACCAGGCCGGGGATCAGGCGTTGCGTGAACTCGCGAAGGTAATCACCTCCAATGTGCGGCGGCCGGCGGACCTGGTGGCCCGTTATGGTGGTGAGGAGTTTTCGGTGATCCTCGCGGAAACCGACAGCGTCGGGGCGCAGCAGATCGCCGAGCACATTCGTGCAGCGGTGGAGCAATTGCCGAGCCTGAATAAAGACCAGTCACCGATGACCGTGAGCGTCGGTATCAGTACCTGGACGGCGACGAGCGAAATCAGTCTGGAGCAGCTGTTGTTCGCGGCGGACAAGGCGTTGTATCAGGCCAAGGAAGGTGGGCGAAACCGGGTCGTCGTGTCCTGAGAACAGACATAAAAAAAGGCCACCCAAAGGTGGCCTTCAAAAAACTAGAGAGGTTTTTTACTTACACCGCCGCAACCGGGCGCATGTAAGAGATTGGTGCAGTGCTGGCGTCTTCGAACGTCACGACTTCCCAGGCATCTTTTTGCTCAATCAACTTGCGCAGCAGCTGGTTGTTCAGTGCGTGGCCGGACTTGAAGCCCTTGAACTCACCAATCAGGCTGTTGCCCAGCAGGTACAGGTCGCCAATCGCATCGAGGATCTTGTGCTTCACGAATTCGTCTTCGTAGCGAAGGCCGTCTTCGTTCAGTACGCCATCGGCATCGACCACGATCGCGTTTTCCACGCTGCCGCCGAGTGCGAGGTTGTGCTTGCGCAGGTACTCGATGTCACTCATGAAACCGAAAGTACGGGCGCGGCTGACTTCTTTTACGAACGAAGTGCTGGAAAAATCCACGCTTGCACTTTGGGTGCGGTCCCGGAAAACCGGGTGATCGAAATCGATCTCGAAGCTCACCTTGAACCCTTCGAAAGGGACGAAAGTGGCGCGCTTGTCGCCGTCTTCCACTGTCACTTCACGCAGGATGCGGATGAATTTCTTGGCGGCGTCCTGTTCTTCCAGGCCAGCCGATTGAATCAGGAATACGAAAGGTCCTGCGCTGCCATCCATGATCGGGACTTCAGACGCGGAGAGCTCGACGTAGGCGTTATCGATGCCCAGGCCAGCCATGGCCGAGAGCAAGTGCTCCACCGTGTCTACCTTCACGTCACCGTTGACCAGCGTCGTCGACATGGTTGTCTCGCCGACGTTGGCCGCACGAGCCGGTATCTCGACAACCGGATCGAGATCGGCACGACGAAAGACGATCCCGGTGTCGACAGGTGCAGGCTTGAGGGTCAGGTAAACCTTCTCCCCGGAGTGCAGACCTACACCGGTGGCACGGATAATATTTTTCAGTGTGCGTTGTTTAATCATGGCATGGGCCGCTTCAGCGCAAATTGCGAACTGGTATCAACAAAGGCTGGCGATGATAGCAGACCGAGCCTTTGCTGAACACCAATCACCTGAATACCCCTGATACATTTCATCAATCGGCCTGACGACGCAGGAAAGCCGGGATGTCCAGGTAGTCCAGGTCATCTTGCGGATTCATCTTCGCGGCAGTCGCAGCACCGGCCTGAGCCTGGTTGCGCATGACGGTCGGACGGTCCAGGTCACGGTAGTTCACCGCAGGCTGTTCCTGACGAGCGGGTGCCGGTTGCTGCACTTGAGCAGCCGCCATCGAGGTGTGAACGGTGTTGTCGATGACCTTCACAGGCTTCTCGATTTTCGCGCCCAGACCAGTGGCAACCACGGTCACGTGCAGTTCGTCGCGCATGTCCGGATCGATAACGGTACCGACCTTGACCATCGCGTGCTCGGAAGCGAAGGCTTCGATGATCGAACCCACGTCGGAGTACTCACCCAGGGACAGGTCAGGACCGGCAGTGATGTTCACCAGGATGCCGCGTGCGCCTTGCAGGTTCACGTCTTCCAGCAGCGGGTTGCGGATGGCCGCTTCGGTCGCTTCACGTGCACGGTTCGGACCGCTGGCGCAGCCAGTGCCCATCATCGCCATGCCCATTTCGCTCATCACGGTGCGTACGTCGGCGAAGTCGACGTTGATCATGCCCGGACGCTTGATGATGTCGGAGATACCGCGAACGGCACCGGCCAGTACATCGTCAGCCTTGGCGAAAGCCGACAGCAGGCTTGCGTCCTTGCCGAGGATGGTCAGCAGTTTTTCGTTCGGAATGGTGATCAGCGAGTCGACGCTTTCCGAGAGCATGCGGATGCCTTCATCGGCGATCTGCATACGCTTGCGGCCTTCGAACGGGAACGGACGGGTCACGACCGCAACGGTCAGGATGCCCATTTCCTTGGCCACTTCGGCGATGATCGGCGCAGCACCGGTACCGGTACCGCCGCCCATGCCGGTGGTGATGAACACCATGTTGGTGCCGGCCAGCACTTCAGCGATGCGCTCGCGATCTTCCAGCGCAGCCTGACGGCCGACTTCCGGGTTGGCGCCGGCGCCCAGGCCTTTGGTCACACCGGTGCCCAGTTGCAGAATGGTGCGCGCGCCGATGTTTTTCAGCGCTTGAGCATCGGTGTTGGCGCAGATGAATTCCACGCCTTCGATGTTGCTCTTGACCATGTGGTTGACAGCGTTGCCGCCGCCACCGCCAACACCGATAACTTTGATTACCGGGCTTGCGGGGATGTTGTCTACGAGTTCGAACATTTTCCCTCTCCTTACATTCTCTAGTTTTTTCGCCTACTGCTGTTTGTTGCGGTGCTGCGGTAAAGCGTTAGAAGTTGCCTTGAACCCACTTCTTCAAACGGTCCAGCAACGGCGCCTGCGGCTCATCGTTGCTGTAGCTGTCGCGGCTGCCGATGCCCGAGAACGAGATCCCGTCGGACTGCTTCTGCAGGCCGTACATCAACAAGCCAACGCCAGTGGAATAAATCGGGTTGCGTACCACGTCATCCAGGCCTTTCACGCCATGCGGCACGCCCAGGCGGACCGGCATGTGGAAGATTTCTTCGGCCAGCTCGGTGGCACCTTCCATCTTCGAGGTACCACCGGTGAGCACGATGCCGGCCGGGATCAGGTCTTCGTAGCCGCTGCGACGCAGCTCGGCCTGGATCAGGGTGAACAGTTCGTCGTAACGCGGCTCGACCACTTCGGCCAGGGCCTGACGGGACAGTTCGCGCGGCGGACGGTCGCCGACGCTCGGCACCTTGATGGTCTCGCCGGCACCGGCCAGTTTGGCCAGCGCGCAGGCGTAGCGGATCTTGATCTCTTCGGCGTACTGGGTCGGGGTGCGCAACGCCATGGCGATGTCGTTGGTCACCTGGTCACCGGCAATCGGGATCACGGCCGTGTGGCGGATCGCGCCTTCGGTGAAGATCGCGATGTCGGTGGTGCCGCCGCCGATGTCGACCAGGCACACGCCCAGCTCTTTTTCGTCGTCGGTCAGGACCGAGTAGGCCGAGGCCAGTTGCTCGAGAATGATGTCGTCGATTTCCAGACCGCAGCGACGCACGCATTTTTCAATGTTCTGTGCGGCGTTTACGGCGCAGGTGACCACGTGAACCTTGGCTTCCAGACGTACGCCGGACATGCCCAGCGGCTCGCGCACGCCTTCCTGGTTATCGATCACGTAATCCTGCGGCAGGGTGTGCAGCACACGCTGGTCGGCCGGGATCGCCACCGCCTGGGCGGCGTCGAGTACGCGCTCCAGGTCAGCCGAGCTGACTTCGCGATCACGAATCGCCACGATGCCGTGGGAGTTCAGGCTGCGAATGTGATTGCCCGCCACGCCGACGAACGCCGAGTGAATGCGGCAGCCCGCCATCAGTTGAGCTTCTTCGATCGCGCGCTGGATCGACTGCACGGTGGACTCGATGTTGACCACCACGCCTTTTTTCAGGCCGCGGGACGGATGAGTGCCGATCCCGACGATTTCCAGCGAGCCGTCGTCCGCAACCTCGCCGACCAGCGCCACCACCTTGGAGGTGCCGATATCGAGACCGACGATCATTTTGCCGCTTTGCACGTTTGCCATGGGTCCTGCCTCTTCTTAATTCTTTGCGACAGCGGGTTGGGCTGTCGTCGGCGCTACTGGTTCCCGCCAGCCAACAGCGAGGCCGTTGGCGTAGCGCAGATCGATGCGCGCAATGTTCGTAATCTGTTCTTTGAGCGTCTTGTCATAGATGGCAATGAAGCGGCGCATCTTTTCCACCAGGTTGCCGCGTCCCAGCAGCAGCTCGATCCCGGGGCCGGAACTGCCGGCACCGGTGGTCAGGAACCAGCTGCCGCGTTCACGCAGCTCGAGCCGCGCAATCGAGAAGCCCAATGGCCGGAGCATCTGGCTCAGCACCTGGTATTGCTGCATCACTTGCTGCTGGGCCCGCTGCGGACCGAACAGCTGCGGCAGGTGTTCGTAGTTCGCCAGTTCCTTGGGCGTGAACGCCTGGCCCTGGTTGTTGAGCAACGACTCGTCGCCCCAACGGGCCACCGGCAGTTGCTCTTCGAGGCGGATCACCACCTGGTCCGGCCACACCCGACGTACTTCGGCGTGGGCGATCCACGGCATCTGCTCCAGCTCGGTGCGCATGCTCGCCAGATCGATGGTGAAGAAGCTCGACGCCACGTAAGGGGCGATCCGCTGCTGCACCGCTTGCTGGCTGATGTAACTCAGGTCGCCCTGCACCGCGATCTTGGTGATCGGCCGGTCGGCGTACGGCAGCAAACGCTGTGCGCCTTCGTAAGTGCCGAACCCCAGGGCCACCAGCAGCACCGGCCAGAACAGACCTTTCAAAAAGCCGAAGTTGGCTTTTGGCAGGCGCGCGGACATCGGCTCTTTGGCCACCATTCGGCTGGCACCCCGCGGCACCGGCTTGCGGCCGGGTGCGGGTGGCTGATGTCTGAGATGAGCGCCTTGCATGGTCTTAACCTCGCGCCTCTTTCTTGCCGTCGGCATCGACACTGGCGGCCAGAATGGCCAGAACCAGTTGCTGGAAATCCAGACCGGCCGCTTTCGCCGCCATCGGTACCAGGCTGTGATCGGTCATGCCGGGAGCGGTGTTGACTTCCAGGAACCAGAATTTGCCGTCGGCGTCCTGCATCACGTCCGCCCTGCCCCAACCGGCAATACCCAGCGCCTCGCAGGCTTGCGCCGTGAGGTCCATGAGTTCTTTTTCCTTGGCTGCATCGAGCCCGCACGGAATCCGATACTGGGTATCGTTGGCGATGTACTTGGCGTCGTAGTCGTAGAACGTGTGTGGCGTACCCAGGGCGATGGGAGGCAACACCTGGTCACGCAGGGTGGCGATGGTGAACTCCGGACCGTGGATCCATTGCTCGACCAACACTTGCGAATCGTAGGTACTGGCCGCTTTCCATGCGTCGATCAACTCGGACGCAGAACTCACTTTGGCCATCCCGATACTTGAACCTTCATGCGCCGGTTTGACGATCAAAGGGAAGCCCAGTTCCGTCGCTGCCGAAATACAATCGGCCTCGCTGCGCAGCACGGCGTGACGCGGCGTCGGAATCCCCAGCGTGTGCCAGACCTGCTTGGTGCGCAGCTTGTCCATCGCCAGCGCCGAAGCCAGGATGCCGCTGCCGGTGTACGGAATGCCGGCCACTTCGAGCAGGCCCTGCATGCTGCCGTCTTCACCGCCGCGACCGTGGAGGATGATGAACGCGCGGTCGATCTTTTCGCTCAGCAGGCGCTGCAGAATATCGGCGCCGACGTCGATGCCGAACGCGTCCACACCCGCGCTTTGCAGCGCAGTGAGCACAGCGTTGCCGGACTTCAACGAAACTTCACGCTCGGCACTCAGGCCACCGAACAGCACGGCCACACGGCCGAAGTCCTTCGGGGCGATGGTGGAGAACAGGTTGGCGTAGGCAGCAGTCATTTCAACTTCCCCTCGACCGATGCCGCCACGGCACCGGCGAACAACTCGCTTTTCAACAGTTTCGGTGCGAGGCCGCCGATGTCACCGGCGCCCTGGCACAGCAGAATGTCGCCGGCACGCAGCAGCGGCTTGACCACCGGCGCCAGGTCGACGCCGCGCTCGATGTAGATCGGGTCGAGCTGACCGCGCTGACGGATGCTGTTGCACAGCTTGCGGCTGTCGGCACCCGGGATCGGCTCTTCGCCGGCCGGATAAACTTCCATCAGCAACAGCACGTTGGCATCGGCCAGTACATTGACGAAATCGTCGTACAGGTCGCGGGTGCGGCTGTAGCGGTGCGGCTGGTAGACCATCACCAGGCGGCGCTCAGGCCAGCCACCGCGCACGGCTTTGATCACGGCTGCGACTTCGGTCGGGTGGTGACCGTAATCGTCGACCAGCATCACGCTGCCGCCGTCCACCGGCAGTTCGCCGTAAACCTGGAAGCGCCGACCGACACCCTGGAACCCGGACAGACCCTGGACGATGGCTTCATCGCTGACGCCTTCGTCGGTAGCGATGCAGATGGTCGCCAGGGAGTTGAGCACGTTGTGGTTGCCCGGCATGTTCACGGACACATCAAGAGGCTCGCGATCAGGGCGCAGCACGGTAAAGAAGGTCTGCATGCCCTGCTGACGAACATTGATCGCGCGCACGTCGGCGTCTTCGCTGAAGCCATAGGTCACGGTCGGACGCTTGACCAGCGGCAGGATTTCACGCACCACCGGATCGTCCAGGCACATCACCGCCAGACCGTAGAACGGCAGGTTGTGCAGGAACTCGACGAAGGTTTTTTTCAGCTTGTTGAAGTCACCGTCGTAAGTCGCCATGTGGTCGGCGTCGATGTTGGTGACCACGGCCACCAGCGGTTGCAGGTGCAGGAAGCTTGCGTCGCTTTCATCGGCTTCGGCGATCAGGTAACGGCTGGTGCCGAGCTGGGCATTGGTGCCCGCGGCATTCAGACGGCCACCGATGACGAAAGTCGGATCCAGGCCACCGGCCGCGAACACCGAAGCGATCAGGCTGGTAGTGGTGGTCTTGCCATGAGTACCGGCGACGGCGATGCCGTGACGGTAGCGCATCAGTTCGGCGAGCATTTCGGCACGCGGCACCACCGGGATGCGGCGTTCCAGCGCAGTCGCCACTTCCGGGTTGGAAGTATTGACGGCGCTCGACACCACCAGCACATCGGCGGCTGCGGCGTTCTCGGCACGGTGGCCAATGAAGATCTGCGCACCGAAGGATTCCAGGCGCTCGGTCACCGGCGAAGCTTTCAGGTCGGAACCGGACACTTCATAGCCCAGGTTCAGCAGCACTTCGGCGATGCCGCACATGCCCACGCCGCCGATCCCGACGAAGTGGATGCGACGGATGCGGCGCATTTCCGGTTGCGGCATGGCTTTCTGATTCTCAACCATGGGCCACCTCCAGACAGGTATCGACCACGCTGCGGGTGGCTTCGGGTTTCGCCAGACGGCGGGCCGCTTGGGCCATTTGTTCGAGTCGTTGCGGTTGCATCAAGACCTCTGTCAGGCGCGCGGCAAGGTCCGCGGCACCAGTCGTTCTTTGCGGCATCAGGAAGGCAGCGCCTTCACGGGCCAAATAATCGGCGTTGCGGGTCTGGTGATCGTCGATCGCATGGGGCAACGGCACCAGCATCGAGGGCAGACCGGCGGCAGCCAGTTCGCTGATGGTCAATGCGCCGGCGCGGCACACCACCAGGTCAGCCCAGCCATAGGCCTGGGCCATGTCTTTGATGAACGGCTGCACCTGCGCGTCCACGCCGGCGGCGCGGTAGCGCTCTGCAGTCACTTCATCGTGGTTTCTGCCAGCCTGATGGAACACTTCCGGACGCAAGTCGACATCGACTTGTGCCAGGGCTTCAGGCAGCAACTTGTTCAACGGTTCTGCGCCCAGGCTTCCGCCCAGGATCAGCAAACGCGCCTTGCGTCCGGCCAGGGCCGGGCGCGGTGTTTCGAGGAACAGCTCGCTGCGCACCGGGTTACCGGTGGTACGGCGGCTGTCCGACAGGGTAAAGGTGTCGGGGAAGGCTTCACACACCCGGGCGGCGAACGGCACCAGCAACCGATTGGCGGTGCCGGCCACGGCGTTCTGCTCATGAACGATCACCGGCACGCCGGCCAGTTTGGCGGCAAGACCACCGGGACCGGTCACATAGCCGCCGAATCCGACCACGCACACCGGACGCAAGCGGCGAATGATCGCCCGCGCCTGCCACACCGATTTCAGCAGCATGAACGGCGCCTTGAGCAGCGACAGCTTGCCCTTGCCGCGCAGGCCAGTGGCGTTGATACGGTGCAGTTCAAGACCCGCCGCCGGCACCAGATCGTTTTCGATCCCGCGCGGCGTGCCGAGCCAGTGCACGGTATAGCCGCGCGCCTGGAATTCGCGGGCACAGGCCAGCGCCGGGAACACGTGGCCACCGGTGCCGCCGGCCATGATCAATACGTTAGCGCCCATGGTTCGGCTCCTCGGCGAAGTCGCTCTCATGGAATTCCATCTCTTCACTGCCCAGGTGGGTCCGGCTCTCCCACTCGATCCTCAGCAACAGGCCAAGGCAGGCGCAGCAGATCACCAGGGAACTGCCGCCATAACTGAGGAACGGCAAGGTCAGGCCCTTGGTCGGCAACAGGCCGACATTCACACCGATGTTGATCAGGAACTGGCCGATCCACAGGAACGACAGGCCGTAGGCAACATAAGCGGCAAAAAACTGTTTGGCTTTCTCGGCCCACAGACCGATGTACATGCCGCGAATACACACGAACACGAACAGTGCCACGGTGCACAGCGAGCCCACGGCGCCAAGCTCTTCGGCCAGAACCGAGAACACGAAGTCGGTGTGGGCTTCCGGCAGGTAGAACTGCTTCTGCACGCTGTTGCCCAGGCCAACGCCCAGCCATTCACCGCGACCGAACGCGATCAAGGCTTGCGACAATTGATAACCGGCGCCGAACTGGTCGGCCCACGGGTCGGCGAAGTTGGTCAGACGCGCCATCCGGTACGGCTGCATCTGAATCAGCAACACCACCGCACCGACGGCCAGCACCACCATCAGCGAGAACCGGAACAGCCCGACCCCGCCGAGGAACAGCATCGCCGCCGCGGCGCCCATCATCACGACGGTGGCACCGAAGTCCGGCTCCATCAGCAACAGGCCCGCCATTGGCAGCAGCACGATGAACGGCTTGAAGAAGCCCATCCAGCTCTCGCGCACTTCTTTCTGACGACGCACCAGATAACCGGCGAGGTAGATCACCACGAACACCTTGGCGATCTCGGACGGCTGAACGTTGAAGAAGCTGAAACCGATCCAGCGCATCGAGCCGTTCACCTCACGGCCGATCCCCGGGATGATCACCATCACCAGCAGACCGAACGCACCGATCAGCATCAGCCAGCCCAGCCGCTGCCAGGTGGCGATCGGGATCATCATGGTGACGACGCACGCGCCCAGGCCCAGCACCACGTAGATCAGGTGACGGGTCATGTAATAAAGAGCACTGCCCGACTGCGCCGCGCCGACTTCTGTCGATGCCGAAGCGATCATGATCAGGCCCAGACCGAGCAACGCCAGGCAACCGGCGAGCATCGGGAAGTCGAGGTCGATCCCGCGTCCGGTGATCAGCGGCGACGGGTATGGCTTGATGATGTTTCTCAAGCTCATGCCAGATCCTCCACGGCGCGGACGAACTGGTGACCACGGTCTTCGTAGTTCTTGAACATGTCGAAACTGGCGCAGGCCGGCGACAGCAGCACGACGTCACCCGGTTGGGCGGCGGCGCGGCATTGGGCGACCGCATCGACCAGCGTGGTCGCGCGAATCAGCGGCACGGCATCGCCGATCGCTTCGCCGATCTTGTCGGAATCGCGGCCCATCAGGATCACGGCGCGGCAATGGGCCGCCACCGGATCGCGCAGGTCCTTGAAGTCGGCGCCCTTGCCGTCGCCACCGGCGATCAGCACGACCTTGCCGTCGATGTCCGCACCCAGGCCTTCGATGGCAGCCAGAGCGGCGCCGACGTTGGTGGCTTTGGAATCGTTGTAGTAACCGACGCCGTCCAGATCACGCACCCACTGGCAACGGTGTTCGAGACCGGCGAAGGTGCGCAGCGCTGCCAGCATGGCGTCGAACGGCAGCCCGACCGCGTGGCCGAGCGCCAGCGCCGCCAGGGCGTTGGACTGGTTGTGGGCGCCGCGAATCTTCAATTCGCGCACCGGCATCAGGTTCTGGAATTCAAAGGCCAGGTATTTCTCGCCATTCTCTTCACGCAGGCCGAATGCCTTGAAATCGGGTTTGGTCAGGCCGAAGGTCCAGCACGGCTGGCCCTCGCCCATCAGCGGCCGGGTCAAGGCGTCTTGACGGTTGACCACGAACTGCTTCGCACCACGGAAGATCCGGTGCTTGGCCAGGTGATAGGCCGGCAGACCGCTGTAGCGGTCCATGTGGTCTTCGCTGATGTTGAGCACGGTCGCCACTTCGGCGTTGAGCTGGTCGGTGGTTTCCAGCTGGAAGCTCGACAGCTCCATCACGTACAGCTCGACGTCATCGCTGAGCAGATCCAGCGCCGGCGTACCGAGGTTGCCGCCCACGGCCACGCGTTTGCCGGCCGCAGCCGCCATCTCGCCGACCAGGGTGGTGACGGTGCTTTTCGCGTTGGAACCGCTGATGGCCACGATCGGCGCCTTCGCGTTGCGCGCGAACAGCTCGATGTCGCCGGACAGCTTCACGCCACGGGCCGCGGCGGCTTGCAGGGCCGGGGTCGCCAGCGCCAGGCCGGGGCTCACGTAGAGCTCGTCGGCACGGCACAGGAATTCGACGTCCAGCTCGCCACAACGCACTTCCACGTGCGGATAGTCACGCTGGAGCGTGGCCAGTTCCGGTGGATTTTCCCGCGTATCGGCCACGGCAAACGCCACGCCCCGGTTCGCCAGGAAGCGAACCAGGGACATGCCGCTCTTGCCGAGGCCGACAACGATGCGGAAGTGGTCAGAAGCGATCAGAGACACTCGTTCTACCTCAGCTTCAGGGTGGCAAGGCCGATCAGCACGAGAATCACGGTGATGATCCAGAAACGGACGATCACGCGCGGCTCGGGCCAGCCCTTGAGTTCAAAGTGGTGGTGAATCGGCGCCATGCGGAACACACGGCGACCGGTCAGCTTAAAGGACGCAACCTGAATGACGACTGACAGGGTTTCCATCACGAACACGCCGCCCATGATGAACAGGACGATTTCCTGACGGACGATCACCGCGATGGTGCCCAGGGCCGCGCCCAGCGCCAGTGCGCCGACGTCGCCCATGAAGACTTGCGCCGGGTAGGTGTTGAACCACAGGAAGCCCAGGCCGGCACCGATCAGTGCGCCGCAGAACACGATCAGTTCGCCTGCGCCCGGTACGTAAGGGATCAGCAGGTATTCAGCGAATTTCACGTTACCCGAGAGGTAGCAGAAAATGCCCAGGCCACCGCCGACCATCACGGTCGGCATGATTGCCAGACCGTCGAGGCCGTCAGTGAGGTTGACCGCGTTGCTCGAGCCAACGATCACGAAGTAAGTCAGCACGATGAAGCCGGCGCCCAGCGGAATGCTGTAGTCCTTGAGCATCGGCAGGATCAGGGTGGTTTCCACCGGAGTGCTGGCAGTCATATAAAGGAAGATCGCCGCACCGAGGCCGAACACCGACTGCCAGAAATATTTCCAGCGACTCGGCAGACCACGGGAGTTCTTCTCGATCACTTTGCGGTAGTCGTCGACCCAGCCGATGGCGCCGAACAGCAAGGTCACCAGCAACACGACCCACACATAACGGTTGCTCAGGTCAGCCCACAGCAGGGTGCTGACACCGATCGAAGACAGGATCAGCGCGCCGCCCATGGTCGGCGTACCGGATTTGGACAGGTGCGATTGCGGGCCGTCGTTACGAACCGATTGGCCGATCTGACGGTTCTGCAGGGTGCGGATCATCCACGGGCCGTAGCACAGCGACAAGACCAGCGCGGTCAGCACACCGAGGATCCCGCGCAGGGTCAGGTACTGGAAGACCGCGAAGCCTTTGTAGAACTGTTGCAGATACTCCGCTAGCAGCAGCAGCATTAATGTTTCTCCAGACTGGACCCGCACAGGGCCGCAACGATGTTTTCCATCGCTGCGCTGCGCGAACCCTTGATCAAAATGGTGGTGTTTTTGTCCTGCTCGGCGTCGAGGGCCTGGATCAGTTCGGCTTGGGTGCCGAAGTGATGCGCCTCGTTACCGAATGCGTTCACGGCGTGGACCATGTTCGGCCCGACGGCGTATAGCGCGGAAACCTTGCCTCGGGCGTATTCGCCCACGTCGCGGTGCCCCTGCTCCGCCCAGTCGCCCAACTCGCCGATATCCCCGAGCACCAGGACGGTGCGGCCGGAAAAGCCGGCGAGTATATCAACGGCCGCGCACATCGAGGTGGGGTTCGCGTTGTAAGTGTCATCGATCACGCGCATGCCGTTTTTAGCCAGCTGCGCGACGGTGCGACCCTTGACCGGTTGTACCGCGCCAAGCCCGGTGGCGATGCCGAACAGCGACACGCCCAGTGCGTGAGCGGCAGCGGCGGCAGCCATGGCGTTGGCGACGTTGTGGGTGCCGAGCAGGTTCAGTTGAACCCGCTCCACACCTTCAGGACTGTGCAGGTTGAACGCCGGGCAGCCGCGGGCATCGGTAGCCAGGTCGCTGGCGTAAAAATCCGCCTGAGTGTTGCTCAGGGCAAACGTCAGCACCTTGCGGGCGCCGGCGCGGGTCTTCCAGATACCAAACGCCTTGTCATCGAGGTTCAGCACGGCGACGCCGTCGGCCGCCAGCCCTTCGATGATTTCGCCTTTGGCTTCAACGATTTTCTCCGGCCCGCCGAACTCACCGACATGGGCGGTCCCGGCGTTGTTGAGGATCGCCACGTGCGGCTTGGTCAGCCCTACGGTGTAAGCGATTTCACCCAGGCGCGAGGCGCCCAGTTCGATCACTGCCGCGCTGTGTTCCGGGGCGAGTTCGAGCAGGGTCAGCGGTACACCGAGGTCGTTGTTCAGGTTGCCACGGGTCGCGTGCACCGAGCCGCGCGTGCGCAGGATGCTCGCGAGCATTTCCTTGACCGTGGTCTTGCCGCTGGAACCGGTAACGGCCGCGACCGGTTTGGTGAACGCGGCACGGTTCAGCGCACCCAACTGGCCGAGGGCCTGGCGGGTGTCCTTGACCAGCAATTGCGGCAGCGTGCTGTCGGCGACTTCGCGCTCGACCAATGCCGCAACGGCGCCTTTGGCGGCGACTTCATTCAGATAGTCATGACCGTCGAAACGCGGGCCGGTCAGGGCGATAAACAGTTGGCCAGCCTTGATCGCGCGGCTGTCGATGCTCACACCGTCAAAAGTGGCGTCGGCGCTGACCAGACGGGCGTCAAGCGCGTTGGTCAGTTCACTGAGTTTCAGGGCCTTAAGCATGGGCCACCTCCCACGCGGTCAGGGCGTGATCAGCCTCGACCAGATCGGAAAACGCATGGCGCTCGCCGTTGATTTCCTGATAGTCCTCGTGACCTTTGCCGGCCAGGACAATCACGTCGTCGGCCGAAGCGCCGGCAATCAGTTGCGCGATGGCCTGGCCACGGCCAGCCACGAACGTCACGTTATCCACAGCCGTGAAGCCGGCGCGGATGTCATCGAAAATCACCGCCGGGTCTTCGGTGCGCGGATTGTCGTCGGTCACCAGCACGCGGTCGGCCAGACGCTCGACCACTTCGGCCATCAGCGGACGTTTGCCGCGATCGCGATCACCGCCGCAGCCGAACAGGCACAGCAATTGGCCTTTGACGTGCGGGCGCAACGCGGTCAGCACTTTTTCCAGCGCGTCCGGGGTGTGGGCGTAATCGACCACCACCAGCGGCTGGGTGCCACCGCCGAGACGCTGCATGCGTCCGGCCGGGCCTTCGAGCTTCGGCAACACCTTGAGAATTTCGTCGAGGGCGTAGTCGAGACCGAGCAAGGCGCCGACGGCGGCCAGTACGTTGCTCAGGTTGAAACGACCGAGCAGCGTACTGCGCAGATGGTGCTCGCCCTGCGGCGTCACCAGCGTGGCGCGCACGCCATGGTCGTCGAACTGCGCTTCACGCACATAGAGGTAGGCGCTGCTGTCGAGGAGGCTGTAAGTGATCAGCCGCGACTCGCGCTTTTCAACGGCCAGTTGCCGGCCGAAATCGTCGTCGAGGTTGACCACGCGGCACTTCAGGTCACTCCAGGCGAACAGCCGGGCCTTGGCCTCGGCGTACGCTTCCATGGTGCCGTGGTAATCCAGGTGATCGCGGGACAGGTTGGTCATCACCGCCACGTCGAACGCCAGCGCGGTGACCCGGCCCTGATCCAGACCGTGGGACGAGACTTCCATGGCCACGGCTTTGGCACCGGCCTTTTTCAGGTCGCCCAGGGTCGCTTGCATGGCGATCGGATTCGGCGTGGTGTGCAGGCCGCTTTGCAGCGCGCCATGGAAACCGGAGCCCAAGGTGCCGACGATGCCGCAATGCTGGCCGAGCAGGTCCAGCGCCTGCGCCACCAGTTGGGTTACGCTGGTCTTGCCGTTAGTCCCGGTCACGCCGATCAGGTTCAGGTGATGACTCGGCTCACCGTAAAAACGCCCGGCGATGTCCGACAGCTGCGCTGCCAGGCCCTTGACCGGAATCAGCGGCACTTCGGTGATCGGCAGCACGGTGGCGCCTTCCACTTCATAAGCCACGGCAGCAGCACCGCGCTGCAAGGCGTCGGCGATGTGCGCACGCCCGTCGAACTTGCCGCCCGGCACGGCGAGGAACAGGTCACCCGCGCGAACGTTACGGCTGTCGAGCGCCAGTTCACGGATCAACAGATCGTGGCCGGCGTGGGGGAAAATCTTGTTCAGACTCAGAGACATCAGCCGCGCCCTCCATTGGCTTTCAGCGGAACGGCCGGGGTGGCGTTGGCCTGTTGTGTGGTCGGCAGGTTGTCCGGGGTGACGTTCATCAGGCGCAGGGTGCCCGACATCACACGGCTGAACACCGGCGCCGAAACCAGACCACCGAAGTAACCGGCCTTGGTCGGCTCATCGATCACCACGACGATTGCATAACGTGGATCGCTCATCGGGCCGAAACCGGCGAACAGCGAGCGGTAAGAGTTTTCGGCGTAGCCCTTGGTGCCGACCGACGTTTTACGCGCGGTACCGGACTTGCCACCCACGTGATACGCCGGCACCTGCGCACGGAACACGCCGCGCGGAGCTTCGATCACTTGTTGCAGCATGCCTTGCATGGTTTTCGCGACGGCTTCCGGCAGCACCTGGGTGGTCTGCGGTGCCTTGTCGGTTTTGATCAGGGTCAGCGGTGCGAGACGACCGTTGTTGGCCAGCGCCGAGAATGCATGCACCAGCTGAATTGCCGTCACCGAAATACCGTAGCCGTACGACAGCGTTGCGGTCTCGGCCTTGCGCCACTCGCGGTAGTTCGGCAGGTTGCCGACACGTTCGCCCGGGAAGCCGAGGCCGGTGTCCTGGCCGAGGCCGACTTTCTGTGCGAGGCGGAAAATGGTTTCGCCGCCGATATCGAACGCGACCTTGCTCATGCCGACGTTACTGGAATTGATCAGAATGCCGGTCAGGTCGAGCACCGGACCTTCGGTCTTCGATACGTCCTTGATGGTGTACTTGCCGATCTGCAGGGAGCCCGGATACACCTCGACGGTGTCGCTCGGTTTCCAGCGGCCGGTTTCGATCGCGGCGCTCATCGAGATCGCTTTCATGGTCGAACCGGGTTCGAACACGTCGATCATCGCGCGATTACGCATCATCGCCGGCTGCAGGTTGCGACGGTTGTTCGGGTTGTAGGTCGGCTGGTTGACCATGGCGAGGATTTCGCCGGTCTTCACGTCCATGATCACCAGACTGCCGGCCTTGGCGCCGTTCTCGATGATCGCGTTGCGCAGCTCGCGGTTGGCCAGGTATTGCAGACGCAGGTCAATCGACAACGCCAAGGGCTTGCCGGCCTTGGCGTTTTTGGTGACCTGGACATCCTTGATCAGCCGTCCGCGCCGATCCTTGATGACTTGCCGCTTGCCGGGCACGCCGGCCAGCCATTCATCGTAGGCCAGTTCGACGCCTTCACGACCGTGGTCATCGATGTCGGTGAACCCGACCATGTGCGCCGTCACTTCACCGGCCGGATAGAACCGGCGGAATTCTTCGATGCCGTAGACGCCCGGCACTTTCAGGTCGAGCACGGCCTGGCCCTGCTCAGGGGTCAACCCGCGCACCAGATAAATGAATTCTTTGTTGGCCTGGGCCTCGAGACGTTCGGCCAGGGCTTTCGGATCCTGCCCCAGCGCGGCAGCGAGCGCAGGCCACTTCTCTTTGGCGGTCTGCATTTCCTTGGCGTTCGCCCACAGCGTGGTTACCGGGGTACTCACGGCCAGAGGCTCACCGTTACGGTCGGTAATCAGACCACGGTGAGCCGGAATCGGAATGTGCCGAAGACTGCGCGCATCGCCCTGACCTTTGAGGAAGTCACGGTCAACCACTTGCAGGTCGATGATGCGCCAGCAGATCGCCGCGACCATCACGCCGAGCAGTGCCACCATCAAACGGAAGCGCCACGGGAAGAGAGCCCCCTCGAGTTTCATCATGGCGCCACCATCTTCACGTCAGCTGCGCCTGGGATGTGCATCTTCAGTTGTTCGGTGGCCAGCACTTCGATCCGGCTGTGGGCGGTCCAGGTGCTTTGCTCCAGAATCAGGCGCCCCCACTCGGCCTGCGCCTTGTCGCGCACGCTCAGTTCGTTGTAAAGGGTGTTGAGCAACTGCCGGTTCCAGTGGGCGCTGTAAGACACGCCGATGGCCGACACGAGCACGCCGATGAACAGCAGCAGCATGAAAAAGCTGCCGCCGGGCAGTGGCTTGGCGAAAAGCTTGCTCACCGCAGCTTCTCCGCGACGCGCATGACGGCGCTACGGGAACGGGGGTTGGCTTTGAGTTCGGCGTCGGAGGCCGTCTGCGCTTTGCCATGGACTTTGATTTTCGGTTCGAACGCAACGTGGCGAACCGGCAGGTTGCGCGGCAGGTTGTCGGCTTCGCCTTTCACCAGCTTGCGCATGAACAGTTTGACGATACGGTCTTCCAGCGAGTGGAAGCTGATCACGACCAGACGACCGCCCACTTCCAGGCATTCGAGCGCGGCTTCAAGACCCGCTTCCAGATCGCCCAGTTCGTTGTTGACGTGAATGCGCAGGCCCTGGAAAGCGCGGGTTGCCGGGTTCTTGCCCTTTTCCCACGCAGGGTTGGCGACTTTCAGGACTTCGGCCAGATCGGCGGTGCGTTCGAACGGCGTGATGTCACGACGCTCGGCCACGGCACGGGCCATGCGGCCGGAGAAACGTTCTTCGCCGTATTCCTTGAAAACACGGGCGATTTCTTCCACTGGCGCGGTATTGACGAACTCGGCTGCGCTGATGCCACGGGACGGATCCATGCGCATGTCCAGCGGGCCATCGTTGAGGAAGCTGAAGCCACGCTCGGCATCATCGAGCTGCGGCGAAGACACGCCCAGATCCAGCAGAATGCCGCTGACCTTGCCGGCCAGACCCTGTTCGGCAACGACCGACCCAAGCTCGGCAAAGCTGCGCTGCACAACGACAAAGCGGCCGTCTTCGGCCGCCAGCGTTTGCCCGGTGGCAATCGCTTGAGGATCCTTGTCGAATCCGATGAGCCGACCATCCGGCCCGAGCTTGCTCAGGATCAACCGGCTGTGCCCGCCGCGCCCGAACGTGCCGTCCAGATAGCAGCCATCAGGACGTACGGCGAGAGCCTCGACGGCTTCGTCAAGCAGTACGGTGATGTGGTTAAAGCCGCTATCAATAGTCACAGGATCAGATCACGCAGTTCGTCAGGCATGGCGCCCGGTTGTTGTATGGCAGCCAGGTCAGCGGCAGAAACCGCATTCCAGGCATCTTCGTCCCACAGTTGGAACTTGTTCAGTTGGCCCACCAGCATCGCGCGCTTGTCGAGCTTCGCGTATTCGCGCAGGCGCGGCGGCACCAGGAAACGACCACTGCCGTCGAGCTCGAGGTCAACGGCATTACCAATCAATAAACGTTGCAGACGACGGTTCTCTTCGCGAAGCGAAGGGAGCGCGCGCAACTTGGTTTCAATAATTTCCCACTCATCGAGCGGGTAGACACACAAACATGGATCAACGGCATCAATGGTCACGATCAACTGGCCGGAACTGCGCGAATCGAGCTCGTCACGGTACCGGCTCGGCATGGCGAGACGGCCCTTTGCGTCGAGACTGATAGCGTTAGCTCCGCGAAACACGTCTGCGTTTCTCCAATTTTTATCGTTTTGAGCTCAAAAAACCCACTTCATGCCACTTTCCGCCACTTGCGCACACTATAGGAATGCGCCCACCACACCGTCAAGGCGCGGATTAAAGGAAAACCCTTACAGAACGGAGATTTAGGAGCATAAAAGGAGGAGCAACGAGAATCTGGCGGATGCTTTTATCCAATAACTTGAAGCAGCACTGAAAGCTGCGCTCGAAAGTTAAAGTAATTTGTTAAGAGTAAGATTTTTTCGGTATTACAAAAGCGCTTCTGCTGTTGATTGAAGCACGGTGGGAAATGGCTATTACTGCGTTTGCCGCTGCCGGTTTCAGCGCAGGCCTGCTGATAATAAACAGCCCTGTCGCCTTTAATTCAAGCAGGGAAGAGAAAAAGGTGGAGAGTCGATCTGTAAGCCGGGTTCTGTCTTGAACAGTCATTCGTCTACGATGGCCATCACTGGACATCTTTAGCAACCTACCCGGTCCCAGCGCGGGCCACGCCTTGGGACCCTATTTGGTCTTGCTCCAAGTGGGGTTTACCTAGCCACGAACTGTTGCCAGACGTGCGGTGCGCTCTTACCGCACCTTTTCACCCTTACCGGCGCCGAAGCGCTTAGGCGGTTATTTTCTGTGGCACTTTCCGTAGGCTCACGCCTCCCAGGCATTACCTGGCACTTCGCCCTATGGAGCCCGGACTTTCCTCCCCCCCCTAATTTTCATAGAGGGCAGCGACTGTCCGATCGACTCTCCGCCGCGCAGGTTAACGGCAGAGCGGCCGAAGAACAAGCGCTAATAGCCCGCAAACCGGTCTGCGCGACGGGTTACGCGTCTTTTTGCCGGTCCAGCGCCACCTGATACAGCACGTTTTTGCGCTCACCGGTGATTTGCGCCGCCAGAGCCGCCGCACGCTTGAGCGGCATCTCTTCCAGCAACAGGTTGAGGATGCGCATCGCCTCGCTGCTGACGGCATCTTCAGACTCCGGCGCGGTCCAGCCCGCCACCACCACGACGCATTCGCCACGCTGCTGATTGCTGTCGGCCTCGACGAATGCCCGCAACTCGCTCAGCGGCAAGCCCTTGAGCGTTTCAAAGGTCTTGGTGATTTCACGAGCGAGCAATGCCGGACGATCAGCGCCGAACACCGCTTCCATATCCCGCAGACATTCCAGAATGCGATGCGGCGCCTCGTAGAAAATCAGCGTGCGCGGCTCTTCTTTAATGGCTTCCAGGCGTGCTTTGCGCCCCACAGCCTTGGCCGGCAGAAAACCTTCGAAGATAAAGCGGTCGGATGGCAGACCGGCAGCCGACAACGCCGCGATCAACGCGCACGCACCTGGCACCGGCACCACATTGATCCCGGCCGCACGCGCCTGACGCACCAGGTGATAACCGGGATCGGAGATCAGCGGCGTACCGGCATCAGAAATCAGTGCGACGTTGTCGCCCGCCAACAGACGGGTAATGAAGCGACTGCCCTCATCCCGCTCGTTGTGTTCATGACAGGCTGCCAGCGGCGTGGAGATGCCAAAGTGCTGCATCAGGCGCTGGGAATGGCGCGTATCTTCGGCGGCGATCAGCGCCACCTCGCGCAGGATCTTCAACGCCCGGGCGCTGATGTCATCCAGGTTGCCGATGGGCGTCGCCACCACATAAAGCGAGCCCGCAGCGGAATTCAAAGGACCTGGAGCAGTCAAAGCGCACACCTCATGATCGGTAAAAGCCGCCATTGTAGCGCGTCGTGCGCCGGTCGACGCGTCCGGGTCGGACACGGTTTGTCGCACCATTGTGAGGCTGCGCACTCTTTGTATCAGCTAAATTGACGGTTTCACGCCAGTAACATCGCGCCCCGGCCAGTGCTTGGGTACAATTCGACGCTAATTTGATCGAGTATCAGGAACACTTACATGATCGCTTGCCTGCGGCTGTTCACTGCCCTCTGCCTCGCTGCCTTGCTGGCGGCTTGCGCCAGCTCCCCTTCCTCCAGCCTTGGCGAACTTCCACGGACCCCGGATGCCACCATCGAGCAACTGCTCGAACAGGCTGCCCAGGCCAAATCGCCGGACAAGGCTGCTCTGCTGCGCCTGAGTGCGGCAGACATGGCATACCGCCAGGGCAATGCCGGACAGTCCGCGCAAATCCTGCAGCAAGTGCCGATGGAGCAACTCCAGCCGGGCCAGCAGGCATTTGCCAGCACGCTGTCTGCTGAGCTGGCCATGACTCGCAACCAGCCGAAAGCCGCGCTGACTGCCTTGAGCCATCCAAGCCTGCAACGCCTGAGCGAAATGTCGGTACCGCTGCAAGTTCGCGCCGGCACCGTTCACGCCCGCGCCCTTGAAGCCGACGGTCAGACCCTGGCCGCCGCCCGCGAGCGCATCTTCATCGCGCCGATGCTGGAAGGCGAAGCTGCCAGCAAGAACCACGAAGCGATCTGGACCCTGATTGCGTCACTGCCGGCCGATCAACTGCAAGCGAACACCACCGATGACCTCGGCGGCTGGATGAGCCTGGCCCTGGCAGTGAAAACCGCCGGCACTCTGGAACAGCAGCAAGCCGCCATCGACAACTGGCGCAACCAGCATCCAAAGCATCCAGCCGCAATCAACCTGCCGCTGCCACTGACCAAACTCAAGGAACTGGCCAGCCAGCCCCTGAGCAAGATCGCCCTGCTCCTGCCGCAGGACGGCCAACTGGCCTCGGTCGGCAAGGCCCTGCGTGACGGCTTCATGGCCGCGCACTATCAGGCTCAGCAAGCCGGTCAGAAACCGCCGGCCATCGAGTTCTATGACAGCTCGAAACTGACCAACCTCGACGAGTTCTACCGCAAGGCCCAGGCCGATGGCGTGCAACTGGTCGTCGGCCCGTTGGAGAAACCGCTGGTCAAACAGTTGAGCACTCGCCCGCAACTGCCGATCACCACCCTCGCCCTGAACTACAGCGAAGGCGATCAAGGTCCGGCGCAGCTGTTCCAGTTCGGTCTGGCCGCTGAAGACGAAGCCCGCGAAGTCTCACGCCGCGCCCGTGCCGACGGTCTGCATCGCGCCGCCATCATGGTGCCGAAAGGCGAATGGGGCGACCGCGTCCTGCGTGCTTTCAGCCAGGACTGGCAAGCCAACGGCGGCAGCATTGTCGCCACCGAACGCGTCGACCAGCCGGTACAACTGGCCCAGCAGATCGCCGACATGTTCCAGCTGCGTCAGAGCGAAGCTCGCGCCAAGAGCCTGCAGAATGCTGCCGGCACCAACGTTGCCGCCCAGCCTTCGCGTCGCCAGGACATCGAATTCATCTTCCTCGCCGCCACTCCTCAGCAGGCGCAGCAGATCAAGCCGACCCTGAACTTTCAGTACGCCGGTGACGTGCCGGTCTATGCGACCTCCCACGTGTTCAGCGCCAGCGGTGACGTGAACCAGTACAACGACATGAACGGCGTGCGCTTCTGCGAAACCCCGTGGCTGCTGGAAACCAGCGATCCGCTGCGCCAGCAGGTCACCGCGCAATGGCCACAAGCCGCCGGCAGCCTCGGTCGCCTGTATGCTATGGGCGTCGATGCCTATCGTCTGGCGCCACGTCTGGATCAACTGAAAGCATTGCCGGACAGCCGCATCGAAGGCCAGTCGGGCAGCCTGGGAATGACCCAGTCCCAACGCGTCGTCCGTCAGTTGCCATGGGCACAGTTCGTCAGCGGTCAGATCCAGCGCCTGCCGGACACTCCACGCTGATGCCCGACAGGTCACACCTGCAAAGCGGCAAGGATGCCGAGCGTCAGGCGCTCGAGCATCTGCAACACCAGGGTCTGCGCCTGCTGGCGCAGAACTGGTTATGTAAACGCGGCGAGCTTGATCTGGTCATGCTTGATGGCGATACAGTAGTATTCGTCGAAGTCCGTTACCGAAAGAACACTCAATGGGGTGGCGCACTCGACAGCATCGATGGGCGCAAACGGCAGAAACTGATTTTCGCCGCACAGTATTTTCTTCAGCGCGAGTCGCGTTGGGCCAATTCCCCCTGCCGCTTCGACGTGGTGGCCATCGACAGCCACCAGGGTCAGCTGAACTGGTTGCAGAATGCGTTCGACAGTTGACCGCCTGCTCCGACCCGGACACTTTCACTCAACACTTTTGCTCTTTGCTTTGCGGGCTGCACATTCACGTGCCGGACAGCCGCGCTAATTAAGGTCACACAGATGGACATGCAATCCCGAATTCGCCAGCTTTTCCAGGCCAGCATCGACACCAAGCAACAGGCGATGGACGTACTTGCACCGCACATCGAGCAAGCCAGCCAGGTGATGGTCAACGCGCTGCTCAATGAGGGGAAAATGCTCTCGTGCGGCAACGGCGGCTCGGCCGGCGATGCCCAGCACTTCTCCTCGGAACTGCTCAACCGTTTCGAGCGTGAGCGCCCTAGCCTGCCGGCGATCGCGCTGACTACCGACAGCTCGACCATCACCTCGATCGCCAACGACTACAGCTACAACGAAGTGTTCTCCAAGCAGATCCGTGCACTCGGCCAGCCGGGTGACGTATTGCTGGCGATTTCGACCAGCGGCAACTCGGCGAACATTATTCAGGCGATCCAGGCCGCACATGATCGCGAAATGATTGTCGTAGCATTGACCGGACGCGATGGCGGAGGCATGGCTTCACTGCTGCTGCCCGAAGACGTCGAGATTCGCGTACCGGCCAACGTCACCGCACGTATTCAGGAAGTCCACTTGCTGGCGATCCATTGCCTTTGCGATCTGATCGACAGCCAACTGTTCGGGAGTGAAGAATGACCCCTAATCGCCTTGGCCTTCTGGCCTTGACCCTGTGCCTCGGCATCAGCGGCTGCACCTCGGTGGTGAATGCCAGCCGTGAAGCGCCGATCGAAGACGACCGCGGCACCCGCACTTTCGGCAGCAAGATCGATGACTCGCTGATCGAAACCAAAGTCGGCGTCAACGTAGCCAAGGCCGATCCGGCCCTGGACAACGACTCGCACATCGTCGTCACCAGCTTCAACGGCGTCGTTTTGCTGGCTGGCCAGACCCCGCGCGCAGACCTCAAGGAAAAGGCCGAACAGGCTGCCGCCAACGTTCAGCGCGTGAAAAAGGTCCATAACGAACTGCAAGTGTTGCAGCCCTCCTCCCTGCTGGCCCGCCAGAACGATGCCTGGCTGACCACCAAGATCAAGACCCAGATGCTCACCGACGCCAGCATTCCCGGCTCGCGGATCAAGGTCGTGACCGAGAACGGCATCGTCTATCTGCTGGGCCTGCTGACCAAACAGGAAGCCGCCCAGGCGACCAATCTGGTGCAGGGCGTTTCCGGTGTGCAGAAGATTGTGAAGCTGTTCGAGTACATCGACTGACCGCAAAACGCAGGCACAAAAAAGGCGATCCAACCGGATCGCCTTTTTTTATTACTTCACCACTTTCAGGCTTGGCCGGCCGCTTGGGCGCGGTGGCTCGCTGTCCGGTGGCGGAACATCGTCATCCTGCTCGATCTCGTCTTCGTCATCCATCGGCGACTCCAGATCGAACACCATGCCTTGACCGTTCTCCCGGGCATAGATCCCCAGGATTGCAGCAATCGGCACGTACAGACTGTGCGGGACGCCACCGAAGCGACCTTCGAAGGTCACAACGTCGTTGTCCATGTGCAAGTGCCGCACGGCACTCGGCGAAATGTTCAGGACAATCTGCCCGTCACTGGCAAAGCCCTGTGGCACCTGCACCGCCGGGTACTCGGAATTGACCAGCATGTGCGGGGTGCAATCGTTATCCACAATCCACTCGTAGAGCGCGCGGACCAGATAAGGTCGACTGGAGTTCATAGCGGCTCCTTAAGCCTTAGCGCATGTCGCGTTCGACACCAGACAGACTCGCCTGGAAAGCCTCACGCGCAAACTGACGCTCCATATAATCAAGCAGCGGCTTGGCCGGCCGCGGCAGTTCTATACCCAGAATCGGCAAACGCCAGAGTATTGGCAATAGGCAGCAATCCACCAGACTTTGTTCCTCACTGAGGAAAAACGGCTTGTCGGCAAACAGCGGCGACACGCCCGTCAGGCTTTCGCGCAATTCCTTGCGCGCCACGGCACGGGCCGCTTCCTTGGTGCGCGAATCCAGAATCAGATCCACCAGACCACACCAGTCACGCTGAATGCGGTGAATCAGCAGACGGCTGTTGGCACGCGCCACCGGGTACACGGGCATCAATGGCGGATGCGGGTAACGCTCATCCAGGTATTCCATCACCACGGTCGACTCCCACAACGCCAGGTCACGATCGACCAGCGTGGGCAGACTGCCGTAAGGGTTCACTTCAATCAGTTTAGGCGGCTGACGACCAGCCTCCACAAAAATGATTTCGGCGCTGACACCCTTCTCTGCAAGCACGATGCGCACTCGGTGGGAATAGTGGTCGGCGGGGTCGGAGTAACAGGCCAACCGATTGGTCACGCCCATGGCGATCCTCCTCGCTTGTTGAAATAGTCGGAGCCGGAAAAACGCGCGCGCCCAGAGGGCGCCTCCCGCAACGGCTGGCGTACCAGGCGTTGCGTTTTCAGAGGCGCCCTTGGGCGCGCGCGATTAACAGCAATTGCTTGAAGCGTATCAGTGCACGTCTTTCCAGTATTCACGCTTGAGCAGATAGGCGAACACAAAGAAGAACGCCAAGTACAGCAAGACATAAGTACCGATGCGCTGATGTTGCAGCTTAACCGGGTTAGCCGAGTAAGCCAGGAAGGTTACCAGATTCTTGACCTTCTCATCGAACTGCTCTTCGTTGAGGGTTCCGGTTTTCGGCAAGATGGTCAGCTGATCGCACGCTTCATGAGTCAGAGGCGTACCGGTCAGCGGGTCATATTGCTTCTTGCCGTCTTCGACGATCTGTACTTGTTTGCAACCCACGACCTGACGACCTTGCAGGCCGACCAGCACGTTAGGCATGCCGACATTCGGGAAGACCTTGTTGTTCACGCCCCATGGACGTGCAGGATCTTCGTAGAACGACTTGAGGTAACCGTAGAGCCAGTCAGTGCCGCGAACACGAGCCACCAGCGTCAGGTCCGGCGGCGCTGCGCCGAACCAGGTCTTGGCGTCGGCCGGCTGCATGCCGATGTTCATGTGATCGCCGATCTTGGCGCCGGTGAACACCAGTTTCTCCAGCATCAGTTCGTGCGGAACGCCGAGGTCATCGGCCACACGCTCGTAACGCTGGAACTTGGCACTGTGGCAACCCATGCAATAGTTGGCGAAGGTACGCGCACCATCCTGCAGGGCAGCCTTGTCGGACACGTCGATGTCGACCTTTTCCAGTTCCGGACCACCGTGTTCGGCCGCGAAAGACAGCACTGGCAGAGCAGCAAAAATCAGAGCAAAAAATAACTTTTTCATCAGCCAGTCACCCTTTCCGGAACCGGTTTGGTCTTCTCGAGCCTGGTGTAGAACGGCATCAGAATGAAGTAGGCGAAGTACAGGAAGGTGCAGACCTGCGACAGCAGCGTACGGCCTGGCGTCGGGGCCAGAACGCCCAGAATGCCGAGGATCACGAACGAAATGCAGAACACCACCAGCCAGATCTTGCTCATCCAGCCTTTGTAGCGCATCGACTTGACCGGGCTGCGGTCGAGCCACGGCAGGACGAACAGCACCGCAATCGCCGCCCCCATGGCGATAACACCCATGAGCTTGTCAGGGACCGCACGCAAGATTGCGTAGAACGGTGTGAAGTACCAGACCGGTGCAATGTGCTCAGGGGTCTTGAACGGGTTGGCTTGCTCGAAGTTAGGCTTTTCGAGGAAGTAACCGCCCATTTCCGGGAAGAAGAACACAATGAAGCAGAAGATGAACAGGAACACCACGACGCCGACGATATCTTTTACGGTGTAGTACGGGTGGAAGGCGATACCGTCCAGCGGGATACCGTTTTCGTCTTTGTGTTTCTTGATGTCCACGCCGTCCGGGTTGTTCGAACCGACTTCGTGCAGCGCCAGGATGTGCAGCACCACCAGACCGAGAATCACGATCGGCAGGGCAACCACGTGCAGGGCGAAGAAGCGGTTCAGGGTGATCCCGGAAATCAGGTAGTCACCGCGGATCCACTGGGTCAGGTCGTTGCCGATGACCGGGATCGCGCCGAACAGCGAAATGATCACCTGGGCACCCCAGTAGGACATCTGGCCCCACGGCAGCAGGTAACCCATGAAGGCTTCGGCCATCAGCGCCAGGTAGATCAGCATCCCGAAGACCCACACCAGCTCGCGCGGTTTCTGGTACGAACCGTAGAGCAGGCCACGGAACATGTGCAGATAGACCACGATGAAGAACGCCGAAGCGCCGGTGGAGTGCAGCAGGCGCAGGATCGAACCGTACTCGACGTCGCGCATGATGTATTCGACGGAGGCGAACGCTTCTTCCGCCGACGGGGTGTAGCTCATCGTCAGCCAGACACCGGTGACGATCTGGTTGACCAGAACGAGCAGCGCCAGCGAGCCGAAGAAGTAGAAGAAGTTGAAGTTTTTTGGAGCGTAATACTTGCTGAGATGGTCTTCCCACATCTTGGTGGCGGGGAAGCGCGCATCAACCCAATCCATGAACTTGCTCATCACGCTTTCTCCGTATCGACGCCAATGACAATCAGGTCATCGGTCTCATAGGAATGCGGGGGTACTGGCAGGTTCAAAGGCGCAGGTTGCGACTTGTAGACGCGGCCAGCCAGATCGTAGTGGGAACCGTGGCAAGGGCAGAAATAGCCGCCTACCCAGTCTTTGCCCAGATCTGCGGGTGCCACTTCGGGACGGAAGGTCGGTGAGCAACCCAGGTGAGTGCAGATCCCGATCAGCAGGAGGATTTCCGGCTTGATCGAACGCACTTCAGGGTCGACATAAGTGGGTTGCGTGGAGTTTTTGGAGGTCGGATCGGAGAGCTGGCCCTCGATCTTCTTGAGATTCCCCAGGATTTCCTCGGTACGGCGGACAATGAACACCGGCTGGCCGCGCCATTCAGCAATCATCTGCTGTCCTGGCTCGATTTTGCTGACATTCACTTTCACCGGTGCTCCGGCAGCCTTTGCCTTGGCACTGGGAAACCATGACCCCACGAACGGGACCGCAGCCCCCACCGCTCCTGCAGCACCCACCACGGATGTGGCTGCTACCAAGAAGCGACGCCGGCCTGCATTCACGCCGTCATTGCTCATTCAGTCCTCTCCCATCAGCTTTGTGGCCTGTTAAATCAGGCGTCTACTAAATTGAAACTATGTACTTATAAAAATTTTGCCGAATGGTAATGAAAACCCCCAATTCTGACAAGGTAATTACCCGGAGGGCTGGCCCTCAAGCCTTGTAGTATAGGGGGTCTACGAATGTGGCAAGTTGTCACAGCGCAATTATTCAAGAAATCGCACGCATAAAAAAACGCCCGGTTCCGTGAGGAATCGGGCGTTCTTTTTGAACGTGGAAGCGAAATTAACGCTTCGAGTACTGCGGACGCTTACGCGCTTTACGCAGACCAACTTTCTTACGTTCAACTTCACGGGCGTCGCGGGTAACGAAGCCAGCTTTGCGCAGAGCGCTACGCAGGGTTTCGTCGTAGTCCATCAGAGCGCGAGTGATGCCGTGGCGGATTGCGCCAGCTTGACCACTTACACCACCACCGATGACGGTGACGTAGATGTCGAACTTCTCGACAGTCTCAGTCAGTTCCAGCGGCTGACGAACTACCATGCGGGCAGTTTCGCGACCGAAGAACGTGTCCAGGGAGCGGTTGTTGATGGAGATGTTACCAGTACCCGGACGCAGGAAAACGCGTGCGGTTGCGGTCTTGCGACGGCCAGTGCCGTAATTTTGAGTCGCCGACATAATGAACTATTCCGTTAAATCTTCAGTTCTTGGGGCTGCTGAGCAGTATGAGGGTGTGCAGCGCCCGCATAGACTTTCAGCTTACGGTACATGTCGCGACCCAGTGGGTTTTTAGGCAGCATGCCTTTAACCGCGGTCTCGATCACGCGCTCAGGGGCCTTGGCGATCAGCTTTTCAAAGTTGATCGACTTGATGCCGCCCGGGAAACCGGAGTGGGAGTAGTACATTTTGTCAGTGGTTTTAGCACCGGTAACACGGATCTGCTCGGCGTTGATTACGACGATGTAGTCGCCGGTGTCAACGTGAGGAGTGTACTCAGGCTTGTGCTTGCCACGCAGACGGCTCGCGATTTCGGTGGCCAGACGACCCAGGGTCTGACCAGCAGCGTCGACGACAAACCAGTCGCGCTTTACTGTTTCCGGTTTAGCAGTAAAAGTTTTCATTCTTTATAGCCTCAGGGGCCGCCTGTAAATAAGACGGCGGATCTTACTGAATAGTGCGTACTTTGACAAGTCAAAGGCAGCCGGATACAGACGCTTTCGGGGGCTCGGGTCGGCGCGTCCGTTCAACGGCAAGATTCTTCGGCGGCGGGGCATCACTTCCACTGCAGAAAGAGGTCGGCAATTATGCAGATTGCGAAAAAAATTTCAACCTGCTTTTATGCTTGTTTTGCCCAAGGAGCACCCGATGGACTATCGCCAGCTAGGCCGTACCGACCTGAACGTGAGTGCAATCTGCCTCGGCACCATGACCTGGGGCGAGCAAAACACTGAAGCTGAAGCCTTCGCCCAGATCGAACGGGCAAAAGAGGCCGGGATCAATTTCCTCGACACTGCCGAAATGTACCCGGTGCCGCCAAAAGCCGACACCTACGCCACCACCGAGCGCTACATCGGCAATTACTTCAAGAGCCGTGGCGACCGCGCCGACTGGATTCTCGCCAGCAAGATCGCCGGCCCCGGCAACACCATCGACTACATCCGCGACAAGAACCTGCGCCACAACCGCCAGCACATCACCGAAGCCGTGGACGCCAGCCTCAAGCGCCTGCAGACCGACTACATCGATCTGTATCAATTGCACTGGCCGGAGCGCAGCACCAACTTTTTCGGACAGCTGGGCTACAAGCACCAGACCGAAGCCAACCTGACGCCGCTCGAAGACACCCTTGAAGCACTCGATGAGCAAGTGAAGGCCGGCAAGATCCGCCACATCGGTCTGTCCAAC
Organism: Pseudomonas sp. GW458-11-26-14-LB4; assembly: GCF_059423925.1. Taxonomy (NCBI): domain Bacteria; kingdom Pseudomonadati; phylum Pseudomonadota; class Gammaproteobacteria; order Pseudomonadales; family Pseudomonadaceae; genus Pseudomonas; species Pseudomonas sp. GW458-11-26-14-LB4. Next base: position 92,576 of record NZ_JBWKYU010000018.1, on the reverse strand, counting down.
GAGACCCCGTGGGGCACCATGCGCTTTCTCGCCCTGGCCGAAGCCCGTGGCTGGCCGCGCGCCGTGTCGATTCAGAACCCGTACAACCTGCTCAACCGCAGTTTCGAGATCGGCCTGGCGGAAATCGCCATCCGTGAACAGTGCGGCCTGCTCGCCTATTCGCCGCTGGCGTTCGGTTTCCTGTCGGGCAAGTACGAAGGTGGGGCGCGTCCGCCGAAAGGCCGCCTGAGCCTCTACAGCCGCTTCAGCCGCTATTTCAACCCGCAATCGGAGGCGGCCTGCAGCCGTTACGTGGCGCTTGCCCGTGAACACGGCCTGGATCCGGCACAAATGGCCCTGGCCTTTGTGAATCAGCAACCGTTCGTCACCAGCAACATCATCGGAGCGACAACGCTGGAGCAACTGGACAGCAACATCGCCAGCTACGAGCTGAAACTGTCGAAGGAAGTGCTGGAAGGGATCGAAGCGATTCACAAGGATCATCCGAACCCGGCGCCGTGATCCAGAACGATGATCGTTCCCACGCTCAGCGTGGGAACGCATACCGCGATGCTCCGCGTCACTCCCAAAGCGGACGCAGAGCGTCAATGGCGGCATTCCCACGCAGAGCATGGGAACGATCACACGCTCGGATCAAAGCGACCGCGCAATGATCTCCTTCATGATTTCATTGGTGCCGGCATAGATCCGCTGCACCCGCGCATCCGCCCAGGCCCGGGCCACCGGGTATTCCCACATGAAACCGTAGCCGCCATGCAGCTGCACGCACTCGTCGAGCACCTTGCATTGCAGGTCGGTGCCCCAGTACTTGGCCATCGCCGCCGTCGGCACGTCGAGCTTTCCTTGCAGATGCAGCTCCAGGCAGCGGTCGACGAACACCCGGCCGATCTGAATCTCGGTGGCCATTTCCGCCAGTTTGAAGCGGGTGTTCTGGAAGTCGGCAATCGACTTGCCGAACGCCTTGCGCTCGCGGGTGTAATCCAGCGTCCATTGCAGCGCCGCCTCGGCTGAAGCCAGACCGCCAATCGCCACGGTCAGACGCTCCTGCGGCAGTTCCTGCATCAGATAGGCAAACCCTGCCCCGGCCTGACCCAGCAGGTTTTCTTTCGGCACTCGCACGTCCTGGAAGAACAATTCCGACGTGTCCTGCGCCTTCATTCCGACCTTCTCCAGGCGCTTGCCCTTGTCGAAGCCCGGCGTGTTCGCCTCCACCAGAAACAGGCTGGTGCCCTTGGCGCCGGCCTTGGGATCGGTCTTGGCGACAACGATCACCAGATCCGCCAGGAAGCCATTGGTGATAAAGGTTTTCGAGCCGTTGATCACATATTCGTCGCCATCCAGCACCGCCGTGGTCTTGACCCCTTGCAGGTCGGAACCGGCACCCGGCTCGGTCATGGCGATCGCGGTGACCATCTCGCCGGACACCAGTTTCGGCAGGTACTTCTGCTTCAGCGCCTCGCTGCCGTAATGCAGGATGTACGGCGCAACAATGTCCGAATGCAGCGAGAAACCGATGCCGGTCAGACCCAGCCGCCCCACTTCCTCGATGACAACCGCGCTGTAAAGAAAATCTGCGCCCAACCCGCCGTATTCCTCCGGCAGGTGCGAACAGAGCATCCCCGCCTCCCCCGCCCTGTTCCACAGTTTGCGGTCGATGTAGCCTTGTTTTTCCCATTGCCCATGGAACGGCACGGCCTCTTTTTCGAGGAATGTTCGTACGCTGTCGCGGAACAATTCGTGCTCGGAGCTGAACAAGGTTCTGGGAATCATGCGGCACCTTTTCTTTATTGTTGGAGGGATCAGACCTTCAGAGACTAAGCCTCGCTTCCGATACAGGACACTGGACACATCCGACAAAAAATAAGACGATCCAGCCGTCTGGTGACCACTTTCCCTTATAAAAACAAAAGTTGAATTATGCCCAAGCAAGTCTCCACGCCCTTGCGGCGCGTCAGCATCCTGGCGATCGACCGGGTTTTCGCTTCCACCCTCATGCAAGCCAAGGATTTCTTCCATCTGGCCAGCCTGCGTTACGGCAAACAACTGGGCCACGGCCTGACTCCGGCGTTCGAAACCCGCCTGGTCAGTCCCGACGGCAAACCGGTGAACAGCTTCAGTGACGTGGTCATGCCGGTGGACGGTGGCCTGGAAAACGCCGACGTCATCATCCTCCCGGCGTTCTGGGACGATTTCGATACGCTGTGCCAACGTTATCCACAGATCCTGCCGTGGCTTCGCGAACAGCATGCCCGGGGCGCCGTGCTCTGCGGCGAGGCCACCGGGGTGTTCTGGCTGGCCGAGGCCGGGTTGCTCAACGGCAAGGAGGCGACCACCTACTGGCGCTTCTTCAACGTCTTCGCCGAGCGTTTCCCGCAGGTCTACCTGAATCAGGACAAGCACCTGACCGACGCCGACAACCTGTATTGCGCCGGCGGCACCACCTCAGCCTGCGATCTCTACATTTATCTGATCGAGCGCTTCTGCGGCGCCAATGTGGCCCAGGCTGTGGCCCGCGACATTCTCTATGAAGTGCAGCGCAGCTACGCCCCGGGACGCATTGGTTTCGGCGGTCAGAAGTTGCACCAGGACGTGATCATCCTGCAGATCCAGCACTGGCTCGAAGAGCATTTCGCCGACAAATTCCGCTTCGAAGACGTGGCCCGCGAGCACGGCATGAGCATTCGCAATTTCATGCGCCGCTTCCAGACTGCCACCGGCGACAAGCCGCTGCACTATCTGCAACGGCTGCGCATCGAGACCGCCAAGGGCTTGCTCTCCGGCAGTCGCAAGAGCATCAAGACCATCAGCTACGAAGTCGGCTACGACGATGCGAGCTTCTTCGCACGGCTGTTCCGCCAGCACACCGAACTGTCGCCGAACCAGTACCGGCAGCAGTTCCAGCAAGCTGCCTGACGATTCGACCAGACACAAAAAAGGGCCTGCATCTGCAGGCCCTTTTTGTTTGCCGAATCCGCTTAAGGCTTGTGTGCCCGGGACAGGAATTCGTGGGATTGCATCTCCAGCAGACGGCTGAGGGTGCGCTGGAACTCGAACGTCAGGCGTCCGCCGGTGTACAGGTCTTTCAACTCGACTTCGGCAGAAATGATCAGTTTGACGTTACGGTCGTAGAACTCGTCGACCATGTTGATAAAGCGACGGGCGATGTCGTCGGTGGTGACGCTCATCTGCTCCACGCCACTGAGCAGCACGGCGTGGAAGATCTTGCCCAGTTCGATGTAGTCGTTCTGGCTGCGTGGGCCGTCGCACAGCTCGCGGAAGTCGAACCAGGCCACGTCATCGCAAGTACGCAGGGCACGGATTTCGCGGTTCTCGATGATCAGCACATCGTTTTCCACCGCCGCCGTGCATTCCGGCGTCAGCGCGCGGAAGCTCTTGCGCAGGCTTTCATGGGCGGCTTCGTCGAGCGGGAAATGGAACAGCTCCGCTTGTTCGAGGTGGCGCAGACGGTAGTCGACGCCGCTGTCGACGTTGACGATCTCGGTGTTCTGCTTGATCAGCGCGATGGCCGGCAGGAAGCGCGCGCGTTGCAGGCCGTCCTTGTACAGGCCGTCCGGCACGATGTTCGACGTGGCGACCAGGGTCACGCCGTTCTTGAACAGTTCTTCCATCAGCGTGCCGAGGATCATGGCGTCGGTGATGTCGGAAACGAAAAATTCATCGAAGCAGATGACCCGCGACTCAGTCGCGAAGCGCTTGGCGATGATGGTCAGCGGGTTTTTCTCGCCGCCGAGGGTCTTCATCTCTTCGTGCACGCGCTTCATGAAGCGGTGGAAGTGAGTGCGGGTCTTTTCCTTGAATGGCAGCGCTTCGAAGAAGGTGTCCACCAGGTAGGTTTTGCCGCGACCCACGCCGCCCCAGAAGTACAGGCCCTTGACCGGCGTCTGATCCTTTTTGCCAAACAGCTTGCCCAGCAAACCCGGCTTGTTCTGCTCGGCCGCGATCAGATCGTCGTACAGGCGTTGCAGATGACGCACGGCAGTTTCCTGCGCCGCATCATGGAAGAAGTCCGGGCGTTTCAGATCAGCTTGATATCGTTCTAGGGGCGTCATAATTCGTTAGCAAGGCAACAAAAACGGGCCGTCACTGTAGCGATGGCCCGTGGGAATGGCAATCGGCCCTTGGTCGGGCCGGCCCGTTGATTATTCCTGAACCGGTGTCAGAGCGACCCGCAAGGCCTCGACGGCCGCATCCCGCGCAGCCACGTCGGCGAACGCCGGGCTGTCGCCAACGCACTCGCCTTCCAGCCAGACGCTGAAGCTCAGCTCTTCGCTGCGCACATCCAGCGCCTGACCCGATTGCAGCTGCTTGGTCACCTGACCGGCGGTTTTACCGTCGGCGAAGTTGCGCGACAGCAGCAATTGCTCGCCGTCGGCCGCCAGCAGACGGAAACGGAAGCTGCCGTCGTCTTCACGGAAGCTGACGAAACGTGCGGCTTTCGCGGCTTTCTTCTTGGTGGTCGCGGCCACCTGAACCTGATTGACGAAGGAGCGCAGGCCGACCGCTTCACGCAGCTCGTTGAGGAACGGCGTCGCCACCGCACGGGCCTTTTTGGCGCCGTGTTGCAGGATGTCTTCCAGATCTGCCGGACGCTCGATCAACTGGTGATAACGCTCGCGGGACTCGCCCAACTCGTTGTCCAGCAGCTGGAACAGACGGTTCTTCGCCTCGCCCCAACCCAGACCGCCCAGCAGTTCGCTGCGGAATTCGTCGGCCTGCGCCGGCGTGGAGAAGGCCTGGAACAGAGTGAACAGGTGCGAGTTGTCCGGATCTTTCGCTTCGCCCGGCGCGCGGGAGTCGGTAACGATGCGCGAGATCGCGTCCTTCATTTCCTTGGCGCTGGAGAACAGCGGAATGGTGTTGTCGTAGCTCTTGGACATCTTGCGACCGTCCAGGCCCGGCAACGTGGCCACGCTTTCCTCGATCAGCGCTTCGGGCATGGTGAAGAACTCCTTGCCCTGGCCGAACAGGTGGTTGAAGCGCTGGCCGATGTCACGGGCCATTTCCACGTGCTGGATCTGGTCGCGGCCGACCGGCACCTTGTGCGCGTTGAACATCAGAATGTCCGCCGCCATCAGCACCGGATAGCTGTACAAGCCCATGGTGATACCGGCATCCGGGTCTTCGCCGGTCTCGACGTTCTTGTCCACCGAAGCCTTGTAGGCGTGGGCGCGGTTGAGCAGGCCTTTGGCGGCAACGCAGGTCAGCAGCCAGGTCAGCTCGGGGATTTCCGGAATGTCGGACTGACGGTAGAAGGTCACGCGATCCACATCCAGGCCACCGGCCAGCCAGGTCGCGGCGATTTCCAGACGCGAGCGCTGGATGCGCAGCGGGTCATCGCACTTGATCAGGGCGTGATAGTCGGCCAGGAAGTAGAACGAGTCGGCATTGCTGTCGCGGCTGGCGAGGATCGCCGGGCGGATGGCGCCGGCGTAGTTGCCCAGGTGCGGGGTGCCGGTGGTGGTGATGCCGGTGAGGATGCGGGTACGGTTCGTCATGGGTAATCGCTTGTCAGACTGCAATCAATTCGAGAGACGCGGCAGGATCAGATCCTTGAGATCGGTCAGCTTGCCATGAAAAAAGTGTCCGCATTCTGCCACTTTCAGCAGCTCATGGGGGCGCGGGAGTTTTTCAGACCAGTCGTAGACCAGCTGCGGATCGATCACTTCATCGGTTTCCGGCTGGATCACGGTCAGCTCACCCTGCTGCGGCAATTGATCCTGATTGCCCAGACGCATCACCGCCGGCGCGACCATGAACAGATGCTTGAGCGCGATGCCCCGGGATTCGAGACGACCGCCGAGACTTGCTGCAACAAATCCGCCGAAGGAGAAACCGAACAGGGTCAGCGGCAGATCCGGGTGTTTTTCCAGCAGCCATGCGGCGGCGGCCTGGGCGTCGTCGACTTCACCAGTGCCCATGTCATGGGAGCCTTCGCTGGCACCGACGCCGCGATAGTTGAAGCGCAAGGTGATCAGGCCGGCGTCGCGTGCGGTGCGCTGCAGGGTCGAGACGACCTTGTTGAGCATGGTGCCGCCCTGCACCGGGTTCGGGTGGCAGATCAGCGCTACGCCGCGGGGCTGCTCGTTGTCCAGATACAAAGACTCAAGTTGCCCCACCGGGCCATCAATCACTACAGGGGTTTCACGCATCAGCAAGGAAGGAACTCCGTGACCTCGAATCGGGTCGACTCGTCTAGCAAATTGTCTGTGCCAGTCTATTGCGAGTGAATCGCGGTATACAGCGCAGGTTCGAGCCGTTAACGTAAAGCAAAGCCGTTTATAGAGGAAGGACTCGTGGAACACTCGCTCTTAGTTTGGTTGTTACCGACTCTTGCCCTGGTTGTGGGTGTCGCCATTGGTTTCCTGATCGCTCGCGTTGCGCCGAACGCCGCGCCCAGCCGCACGCAGCGTCAACTGGATGATATTCAGGAACGTTTCGACAGTTATCAGAACGAAGTGGTGACCCACTTCAACAGCACCGCCAATCTGGTCAAGAAGCTGACCCAGAGCTATCAGGAAGTGCAGGATCACCTCGCCGAGGGTGCCAACCGCCTGGCCCTGGACGAGCAGACCCGTCAACGCTTGCTGGCCTCGCTGCACGCCGACGCGGCACAGGCCCCACGGGAACGCCTGACGCCACCACGGGATCAGGAACCGCCGCGTGACTACGCGCCGAAGACCCCGAACTCGCCGGGCATGCTCGACGAGCATTACGGCCTGAAGAAGTAATCAGCCTTCACGCCAACAAAAAGCCCCCGGACAATCACTTGTCCGGGGGCTTTTTTGTACCTGACGGTTACGGGTACTGCTGAACCGTGCCCGGTTGTTGCTGACCACCGTACTGCTGGCCAGGGATGGCTTTGAGGTTGACCTCGACACGGCGGTTCTGCGCCCGGCCGTTGACGTCACCGTTGCTGGCAATCGGATTATCCGGACCGGCACCGCGGGCGCTCAGGTTGGCACCGCTGACGCCTTGCGAAGTCAGGTAGGTCGCCACGCTCTGCGCACGACGCTGGGACAGGTCCATGTTGTGCTGACGACTGCCAGTGCTGTCGGTGTAACCGACGATTTCGATCTGGTTCTGGTTGAACTCTTTGAGCGAGTTGGCCAGGTTGTTCAGCGGCTGATAGAAGCTGGAAGCGATGTTCGCCGAATCGGTGGCGAACGTGATGTTGCCCGGCATGATCAGCTTGATCTGGTCGCCCTGACGCTGCACTTCAACCCCGGTGTTGGCCATGCTGGCGCGCAGTTTTTTCTCCTGCTGGTCGGCGTAGTAGCCGTAACCGGCGGCCGAGGCACCGACGACGGCTGCGCCGATCAGCGCACCCTTGCCGCGGTTGTTGTGGTCGATGGCGGCACCGGCCAGCGCGCCGGCCAGCGCACCGAGGCCACCGTACTTGGCGGTTTTGCTCATGCCCTGGGAGCCACCGTCGGCCTGACCCTGATTGTCATACGGGTTGGGCGAGGCGCAGCCGGACAAGACGGCCACGGCAGTAGCGACAATAATCAAACGACGCGTGGTGAACATGGAGTGCTCCTACATTTTGCATTCTGTGGTGCAGCGGCCATTGGCAACTGGCCCGTGCGGGCGTTGGATCATGACAATGCACAAAAATTCCGCCGGGCACCCGTGACAAAATGTTTAGGCACGCACAAACGGGTTCTCGCGCATCTCATCCCCCAGACGCGTATCCGGACCATGCCCGGCTACAACGGTCGCGTCTTCATCCAGGGTGTATAGCCGTTGCTTGATCGATCGCACGATGGTCGCCTGATCGCCGCCCCACAAATCCGTGCGCCCTACTCCGCGACGAAACAGCGTGTCGCCGGCAATCAACAGCTTAGCCTCGGAAAACCAGAAGCTCATGGAACCTGGCGTATGCCCCGGCGTGTGCAGCGCCACGCCACAGCCGCAGGCCAGCTCTTCATCATCGCTCAACCAGCGATCGGGAGACGGCACCGGGGTGTAAGGCACGCCGAACATCTGGCACTGCATCTCGAGGTTGTCCCACAGGAACTGATCCTCTTTGTGCAGATGCAAGGTGGCGCCGGTCTTCTCTTTCATCTGTCCGGAAGCCAGAAAGTGGTCGAGGTGCGCGTGAGTGTGAATGATGCTGACCACTTTCAGACCGAGGGCATCGAGCCGGGCCATGATCAGGTCAGGGTTGCCGCCCGGATCGACGACAATGGCTTTTTTGGTGATCGGATCCCCGATGATCGTGCAGTTGCACTGGAGCGGGCCGACGGGGAAAGTTTCGCGAATGAGCGCGGGATTTGCAGCGGTCATGGGAGATCCTGAACAGACATTGAAGACAGTGCGCAGAGGCTGATTTCCGCCATTTTACGTTGTTGGCTCGCAGGATGCCGACACAGCGCAAAACAGCAGATTCAGTTCAACACCCCCAACTCTTTCGCCCGCGCCACCGCTTGCGTGCGCCGTTCCACACCCAGCTTGCTGTTGATGTGACTGGCGTGCGTTTTCACGGTGTGCAGCGAGATGAACAGCTGATCACTGATTTCCTGATTCGAGCAGCCCTGAGCGATCAACCTCAGGACGGCGAGCTCACGACTGCTGAGCGATTCGGTCGTCGTGGATTCCGCTGCAGGACGAGCCGGCGCCTGGGGGAAATGTTCCAGCAATTGCTGACCGGCAGCTGTCGGTGCAGTCAGTGACAGTTGCCCGCGCAACCAGTCAGCATGCTCTTTGACCAGCACATCGAAAGGTTGCAGGACGCCGCCGGACGCCGCTTCCAGTGCCTGACTCAATGCCTTGCGCGCTTCAGGCTCACGATTGTTTGCCAACAGCAACACCACTTTTTGCGTCAGCGCCATCACGCTGAGCAGTTGCCGTCCGGTTTGCTGGCCGTTCTCCAGCAGCACGTTCAATCGCCCTTCGGCGAGCATCGGTTGCCCCTGTATGACGTCCAGCAACGCCTGTTGCAGCTCGACGTGCAAGGGCAGTTGCGGATGAAATTCCGGCGGTGCCGCCGCGTATTCACCGGTGTAGGTCTGGCCCAGTCGCGCCAGCCAGGCTTCGGCCAGATCGATACGCCCCTGAGCCAGCCACAGCTCACATTTGACCAGGGTGATCATCGCCAGGTAGTAGATCGGCGGGACATCCCATATGTGCATCAGCCTTTCGGCTTCGGCCAGTTCGGCGAAGGCCTTGGCGAAATCGCCGCTGCTGCCGTCGAGCCGGGCGATCACGCAGTGGCCAATCAGCACGCTGATGTCACGACAGGCCCTTGCTTCAGTCAGGCCCGCCTGCAATCGCGCCCTTGCCGCCTGAGGCTGCAATCGCATGGCCAGCAGAAAACCCTCATACAGCGTCAGTCGCGCACGCACGGCGTACAAACGCTGCGCGGACAATCCGCGCAAGCGCTCCAACCCTTGGCGCACTTCATCGAGCGCACGCAGGATTTCGCCGCGGGCCTGCAGGACGCGGGCACGATCATAATGCGCCAGCGCCTCGAATAAGGGATTGCCGACCCGCTGCGCCAGCTCAAGCGACTCGCGGTTCAGGCCCCGTGCACGCCACAGATCGCCGTCGGCAATCGCCAGGTTGGACAGGGTCGAGAGGCACATCAGGCGTTGGCCGTAACGCTTGGCCGGCAGGCTTTCCAGTGCTTCGCTGCAATACTCGATGGTCTGCTCGCGATGGCCCCGCCCGCGGGCGATGATGCCCTTGAGCGCCAGCCATTGAGCCAGCATGGATTTCTGGGCGGTGGCCGAAGGTGCCGGCAGAAAACGACTCAGATGACTGGCGAGTTCTTCGGCCGCATCAAGCTGACAGGCCAGCCCCAGCGCCCAGCTGTACAACACGATCAGGCGCGGGGTGCTGATCAGCAGGCTGTCGGGCAGGTCCATTTTCCAGCGCAGCAGCATGCCGACGTTTTGCTCGGCCAGCAGTTGTTCCTCGGACAGGTTTTGTACCAGATTGGCCGCGACGTCCAGATGCCCTGCGCGCAGCGCCTGCTCGACAGCTTCATCCAGAAGGCCCTGGGCATTGAACCAGCGGCAGGCGCGCAGATGCAGCGTCGCGGCCGGCACCAGTGCCCGGGCGATAGGCCGGCTGCGCAACAGGTCGGAAAACAGGTGGTGATAACGATACCAGTGCCCATGCTCGTCCAGCGGCACGAGGAACACCTGATGCGCCAGCAGGAAACGCAGGATTTCCGCACTGTCGTGGGCTTCGCGCACCGCGTCGCACAGCTCGCTGCAAAAGCGTTCCTGCGGCGCGGTGTCATAAAGAAACGCCTGGACCTCGGCGGGCAGGCAATCGATGACTTCTTCCAGCAGATATTCGCGGATCAGCCCTTCCCCGCCGTTCAACGCTTGTGGCAAGGCTGATTCGGTGCCGACTTCAGCGATCGCCAGCAGCCAGAAACGCAGCCCGGCCACCCAGCCTTCGCTGCGCTGGATCAGGTTTTCCAGCGCTTCACCGCGCAGGGAACTGCTGTGACGATCAAGCAGTGCCAAGGCTTCGTCGTGGGTCAGGCGCAGGTCCTGTTCGTGCAGTTCCAGCAACTGGCGCGACAGGCGCAGACGTGCCAGGTGCCAGTCCGGGCGCTGCCGACTGGTGACCATGACCACCAGGCCGTCCGGTAAATGATTGAGGAAAAATTGCAGGCAACGGTCGAGCACCGGCCCTTGAGCGAGGTGGTAGTCATCCAGTACCAACAGCAGCGGAGCCGTCGGTTGCAGATGCAGCGCCAGTTCATCCAGCAGGCCGTCGAGCCATTCTTCGAACGCAAACGGCTGATGACGTTGACGCATTTTCAGCAGTCCCAGTGCCCGGCTGCCCAATTGCGGAAAATAGTCCTGCAGACCTTCGAGCAGTCGCTCGAGAAACCGCCCCGGATCGTTGTCCCGCGGACTCAGACCCAGCCACAGGCTTTGCCAGTGCGCCGGCAGACTCTGACAGAACTCCACCGCCAGCGAGCTCTTGCCGAACCCGGCCGGGGCGCTGACCAGCAACAAACGCCCTCCGAGCCCGGCGCTCAGGCGCTCGCACAAACGGGGTCGCAGCACGTAGCCGTCGGGTAGCGGCGGACGGAAAAAACGTCCGTCCAGTGCCGCGACGGCAACGCTTGCAGGGCCCGGAAGTGGGGACAGATCAGTCATGGCCGGCTCTTGTTTGTAGGGCTGTTGGCGGCGTAGCAGATGCCCGCAGACTAGCCTTAAACGGAGCGGTTATGAAGGTCGTTGCTACAAATGGCTACAAAAAGGCTACGGAAAAAGCGACAGGCAAAAAAACGCCCCGAACCGGTCGGGGCGTTTTAACGAGGATGCGGCCTCGGTTTACAGGAGCTTAGCGAATACCGTCCTGGCGCAGGGCTTGGGGCGTGAAGTCTGCGGTGGTTGCAGTGAAACCGAAGTCATACGCCGATTTCTCTTCGTTCTTCATGCCCAGAGCCAGGTAGCGGCCGGACTGCAGGTCGTAGAGGGTTTCCAGGGTGTACCAAGGCACCTGCACGTTGTAGTAGTCCTGGGAGTGAGCTTCCGCCACGCGCCACAGTTGGTTGCGACCGTCATAGTGATCGATCACGGCCGCTTGCCAGGTGTCTTCGTCGATGAAGAAGTCACGCTTGGCGTAGATGTGACGCTGACCTTCCTTCAGGGTCGCGGTCACGTGCCAGACGCGACGCAGTTCATAGCGCGCCAGATCCTGGTTGATGTGCCCGGCCTTGATGATGTCGGCATACTTGAGCTTTGGATCGTCGAGCTTGTAGCTGTCGGAGGCGATGTACATCTCTTGCTTGCCGACCAGTTTCCAGTCGTAGCGATCCGGTGCGCCGTTGAACATGTCCAGGTTGTCGGAAGTACGCAGACCATCCGCCGCGGTACCCGGGCCGTCATAGGACACTTGCGGTGCGCGGCGCACACGACGCTGACCGGCGTTGTAGACCCACGCCGAACGCGGTTCCTTCACCTGATCGAGGGTTTCGTGCACCAGCAGTACACCACCGGCCAGACGTGCCGGCGCGGTCACTTTCTGCTTGAAGTAGAACAGGATGTTGCCCGGGTTCGCCGGATCGTAATCTTTCATCTTGTCGCGGAACACGAACTGGTCCTGGAAATACACCAGGCTGAACGAGCCGTTCGGTTGCGGCGTGGCCTGGGTCACCAGACGGGTCACGCTGCCGCCGCGATAGCGGGTGATGTGGTTCCAGATGACTTCCACACCGGTTTTCGGAATCGGGAACGGCACGGCGGTATCGAAGTTTTCCAGGCCGTTGCCGCCCGACACCAGCGTCGTGGTGGTGGCGTTCTTCTTGATGGCGGCGAATACCGCATCCGGCACGGTGGCACCGCGATGGGATGGGTAGACCGGCATCTTGAAGGTATCAGGGTAACGCTGGAACATCGCGTACTGACCCGGCGCGAGCTTGGCCTTGTACTGATCGACGTTCTGTTTGGTAATGGTGAACAGCGGTTTTTCACTGGCGTACGGGTCGGACAGGAAGCCTTTGCTGTCGACAGTACCGGCGTTCTTCGGCATCGGTTTCCAGGCCGGGATCGAGCCGTCGGCGTTACCGGCCATTTCGGCGCCCATCGGGGTCAGGCTCTTGCCCAGTTTGTCCGCTTCGGCGGCAGGCACTGCCGCCATGACGCCGGTCGCCAGCAGCGACAGGCCCAGAACACCGGCGTGGAACAGACTCTTTGTTATTTTCATAAATTCGTTCGTCCTGAATGCAGTGCTTAGAAGTTCACGCCGAGGCTGAGCGCCACGAAGTCGCGGTCATCCACGGTGGTGTACTTGCCGTCGAAGAAGTTGGTGTAAGCCAGGCTCGCGGTATAGGTGTTCTGGTACTCGGCATCGACGCCCAGGCTCACCGCCTTGCGACCTTCTTCAAAGTTGCCGCCAGGGCCTGGCGAGTAGCCGCTGACGTCATGGGACCAGGCCACGTTCGGCTTGAGGTTCACGCCGGCGAACACGTCGTTGTATTCCCAGATGGCGCGACCGCGATAACCCCAGGACACCGACGTGGTGAAACCGTCATTGTTGCAATTGCGGCTACGGTTGTTCTGTGGGGAACCTGGCCCGGCGCCATTGATGGTGCCGTTGTTGAGGATGTTGACGCAGGTGTTGGTGCCGCCGGTGGCTGGCAATTCGCCCGGGCCGAAGACCGGGTCGCGGCCATAGCGCTTGTCGGATCGGCTCTCCAGACCGCCCACGTAAGTCGCGCCCACTTCACCCACCAGCGTCAGACGGCTCGCGCCCATGACCTGATCGAAGAAGTGCGTGAAGGTGGTCTGCAGTTGAGTGATTTCCTTGCGCTCGTAACCGTGCAGATCCTGACCCGGCACGCCGTCGAGCAGCGATGCGTTCGCAAACGTGCCGCCCAAGGGACGCACACCGGCGAACAGGATGTCGGTAGAGTTCAGTTGTACCGGCGCATTCGGACGGTAGCTGATCTCACCGCTCCAGGCGGTGCCGGTAGGCAGGGTGGTGGAGAAGCTCAGACCGTACAGGCGGATGTCTTCTGGATACTCGACGAAGTAGTTCGAGTTGCCTGCAACCACCAGCGGCCCCAGGGCCCGGAATGCTGCCGGCAATGCCGCCACGCCGTTGTAGACCGATTGCGGTGCACCCGTGGCGCTGAAGATCGGCGCACGGCTGTGATAGTTCATGAAGTAGGCACCGAACTCGGTGTCCAGTGGCTCGAACATGTATTTGAGGGACGCGCCCCACTGACCGCTGTCTCGGGCATCCCGATCAGGACCGCGACGTACCAGCACGCCTTCCTCGTTGACGTCGACGCCGTTGGCTGCCAATGGCCCCAGGGCAATGGCCGGGATCTGCGAGCGCTTGTTCAGCACGCGCAGGTTGTCGGTGCAGCCGTCGGCAATGATGTCCGGCTGGGAGAAGAAGGTCCCGCAGTTGTCGACGACGGTCTGGTCCCACTCGAGCTGATAGAAGGCTTCGGCGGACAGGTTTTCGGTCAGGCTCTGGGACACGTAGAACATGTTGACCGGGATCAGGCCTTCCTTGATCTCGGCGCCTGGACGACGGAACGCGGACACGTCGATCGGGTTGATCGAGTTGATGCCGCCGCCGATGAAGGTACTTTCACCCCAGCTCACCACCTGTTTGCCCAGGCGCACGGAGCCCGGCTGATCGGCGATCGAATAGTTGTGGTAGACGAAGGCATCGAGGATCTGACCGCCGGCGGACTTGGCGCCTTCCTTGCGGTTGCTGTCGCTGATGTCCTTGAACTCGCGACTCTCGTCCTTGAGTTCGAAGTCGTACCAGTACTTGCCACGGACGAACACGCCGGTGTCGCCGTATTTCAGTTCGAGGTCATGGATGCCCTTGAAGATCTTCGAGAACGTTTCGCCGCTCTTGAAGTTGGCATGGCCGTCGTCGGAAGTCTGGGACAGACCGTGACCGCCGTTGTTGACGCCGATGAGGTTCTTGTTCGGGCTCTGGGTGGACCAACTGGCACCGATCGACAGGGAGGAGTCGAACTGGCCTTCGATTTCACCGACGTTGAAACTGACGCCGAATGCGGGCCCGGCGAGCGAAGAAGCAAGACTGACGGCCAGAGGCAGCTTTGCCCGGCGCCAGAACTGGTTTACTGAGGTCATCGACGCTACTCCATGTGCATTATTGTTATGGCAGTGAGTACTTTTAAAAACGCCTGAAGGACCGGGCGCCAGAGGCTTCCCGAGATCGCTTCAATGTTGCATCGCCCCGTTTGTGCGTGTGCCCCGTTCTTAAAAATCCTTGAGCGGACTATAGCCAGCAGGTGGTACTGCTTGATCCCTCTAAAGTGTGATTTGCAGCTGCCGGCCACTCTGGAACAGTCCTTTCGCCAGTCCGACACATGTCGGCACGGCAAGGATGGCTGAAAATTCGAATTTCACAAGCCAAGCGCTTGCTTGGTGGGTCTGGCGCGCCGTTTTCGGCGCGCCAGAGGAGGCTCAGAGCGTCGAGAGGAAGGTGCTGTTGTTGGCCTGCCATTCGGTGATGTCGAGGCGGATGCGCTTCTTGTCGAGCTTGCCGACACTGGTCTTGGGAATTTCAGTAACAAGCGCGATCTGGCTCGGAATCGCCCACTTGCTCAAGTGCCCCAGTTCAACGAATGGCTTGAGGTGTTCCTTGAGCTCGCGCGCCCCGATGGCGTGCCCTTCGCGGACCACCAGCAAGGCAAACGGACGCTCGCCCCACTGCGGATCGGCGATGCCCACCACTGCTACTTCACGTACCGCGACGTGACGGCTGATCAGGTCTTCGAGGTCCAGCGAGGAGATCCACTCGCCGCCGGTCTTGATCACGTCCTTGATCCGGTCGCGAATGTCGATCACGCCCATGCTGTCGAGCGTGGCGACGTCGCCGGTGTGCAGCCAGCCGCCGGCCCACAGCTCGGCGCCCTTCTGCGGTTCGTTGAAATAACCCTCGGTCAGCCACGGTGCACGCAACACCAGTTCGCCCTGGGTCTCGCCGTCCGCCGGGAGGAAATTGCCCTCGGTGTCGACAATCGCCGCTTCGACCAATGGCCCCGGCACGCCGGCCTTGATGCGGTAGGTGGTGCGCTCGTCTTCGGTGCCTGCCATCAATTCATCGTTGAGGTGCGCGCACGAGACCAGCGGCCCGGTTTCCGACATGCCATAGGCGGCCGTCAGTTGAATGCCCTTGCTCTTGGCTGTTTCGTACAGCGTACGATTGAGCGCACTGCCGCCGATGACGATTTTCCAGCCGCCAAAATCGGTGCCTTGCGCGCCCTTGGCGTTGAGCACCATCTGCAGGATGGTCGGCACACAATGGGAGAATGTGACCTTTTCCTTGCGCCACAACTCGACCAGAAACTCCGGGTCGTAACGCCCCGGATAAACCTGCTTGAGCCCGAGCATTGTCGCCACATACGGCAGACCCCACGCATGCACGTGGAACATCGGGGTGATCGGCATGTACACGTCGTTGGTGCCCAGCAGCCGCACGCTGTCGATGGCGCCCATGATGGTCGACACGCCCATGGTGTGCAGCACCAGTTGCCGATGGGTGAAGTACACGCCCTTCGGATTGCCGGTGGTGCCCGTGGTGTAAAACGTAGTGGCGACCGAGTTTTCGTCGAAATCCTGGAAGTCGTACTGCGGACTCGCGGCCGCCAGCAGTTGCTCGTACTCCCCCACCAGATTCGGCAAATCCGCGGTTTTTTCCGGCAGATCAGTCAGCAGCAGGGTTTTCTCCACCGTGGTCAGGTGTGGCGCGATGGCCTGGTACAGCCCGACAAACTCGCTGTTGACCAGCACGAAGCGGTCCTCGGCGTGGTTCATGGTGTAGAGGATCTGTTCCGGCGACAGGCGCACGTTGATGGTGTGGATCACCGCGCCGATCATCGGAATCGCAAACATGCACTCGAGGTAGCGATGGCTGTCCCAGTCCATCACCGCCACGGTGTCACCGGCCTTCACGCCGGCCGCCGTCAGTACGTTGGCCAGCCGCGCGACCCGCTCGATCAGGGTCGGGTAGCTGTAGCGCAGCTGGTCACGGTAGATGATCTCGCGGGTTTTCTCGTAACGGGCGCCCGACATCAGCAGCCGTTTGATCAGCAGTGGATACTGGTACGCCCCTTCGGCGGGCGGAATAACGCGAGTCTGCAACATAAGAATCCCTTTTCTGACTGCACGGTGTTGGCTTTGGAGTTTCGTACTCTAGAACCGTTATACGTCAGCCAAATCAGCCAAAGGAATGATTTGCAGAGCCGTACAAATGCTAGCTTTGCGCCAGCATTTGCCGAAACAGATGACAGCCCAGAAGGATCAATGCATCTCGGTGAACGCGAGTTTCACGCCGATGGCGATCAGCACCGCGCCCATGGTGCGGTCGAACCAGTGGCCCATGCGGGCGAAACCGGCGCGCACGCGCTGCTGGCTGAACAGCATGGCCACCAGGCAGAACCAGGTGGCGGTCGCGACGGCGAGATAAATGCCGTAACCGGCCTGGACTGTCAGCGGGGTGTGCGGGTTGATCACCACGGTGAACAGCGACAGGAAGAACAGCGTGGCTTTCGGGTTCAAACCGTTGGTCACGAAGCCTGAGGTGAAGGCGCCCCGGGCGGTGCGCTCGCCAGCTTCTTTGTGCAGGTCGTCGGTCACGGTTTTCGCCGGTTGCGCACGCAAAGCCTTGAAGCCGATGTACAGCAGGTACGCGGCGGCCGCCCATTTCAAGGCGTTATACAATACGATCGATTGGGAGACGATCAGCCCGATTCCCAGCAGCGAATAACCCACGTGCAGGAAAATCGCCGTGCCCACGCCCAACGCGGTCCAGGTCCCGGCGCGTCGACCATGGGTCACGCTTTCGCGCACCACCACGGCGAAATCAGGACCGGGGCTGGCGACGGCCAACACGTGGATCAGGGCAACGGTCAAGAATTCGGTCCAGTACATGGGGGCTCCTTTCGGCCAAGCGTAACGAGTTGTTTCATCTGGTAGGCTCGGCAGATTACGCCTTCCCTTCAAAGCACAACAGGTACAGTTGATGACGAACGCCCACCGCGCCGTATTCCTCGATCACCCGTCGCTGGATCTTGGCGATCTCGATCTGAGCCCTTTGCGTGACTGCTTCAGCGATCTGCAACTGTTCGCCCAGACGTTGCCTGCGCAGGTGAGCGAACGCCTGCAAGGTGCGACCGTGGCAATCAGCAACAAGATCCTCATCGACGCCGACGCCATGGCCGCCAACCCACAGTTGAAGCTGATCCTGATCACCGCCACCGGCACCAACAACGTCGATCTGGCCGCCGCCCGCGCCCACGGCATCACGGTGTGCAACTGCCAGGGTTACGGCACGCCGTCGGTGGCGCAACACACGATCATGCTGTTGCTCAACCTCGCCACACGCCTGGCCGATTATCAAAAAGCCGTCGGCGAAGGCCGCTGGCAACAGGCGAAACAGTTCTGCCTGCTGGATTACCCGATCGTCGAACTGGAAGGCAAAACCCTGGGTTTGCTCGGTCACGGCGAACTCGGCGGCGCGGTCGCGCGTCTGGCCGAAGCCTTCGGCATGCGCGTGTTGCTGGGACAGATTCCGGGGCGCCCGGCCCGTCCGGATCGTCTGCCGCTGGAAGAACTGTTGCCGCAGATCGACGCCCTCACCCTGCACTGCCCGCTCAACGAACACACCCGGCATTTCATCGGCGCCCGCGAGCTCGCCTCGATGAAACCCGGCGCGTTCGTGGTCAACACCGCCCGGGGCGGGCTGATCGACGAACAGGCCCTGGCCGACGCCTTGCGCAGCGGTCATCTGGGCGGCGCGGCCACCGATGTGCTGAGCGTCGAGCCGCCGACCAACGGCAATCCGTTGCTGGCTGCCGACATCCCGCGCCTGATCGTCACCCCGCACAACGCCTGGGGCAGCCGCGAAGCGCGGCAGCGTATCGTCGGCCAACTGGTGGAAAACACCCAGGCGTTCTACAGCGGTAAGGCGCTGCGGGTCGTCAGTTGATAAACTG
Source organism: Pseudomonas sp. GW458-11-26-14-LB4 (assembly GCF_059423925.1). NCBI lineage: Bacteria > Pseudomonadati > Pseudomonadota > Gammaproteobacteria > Pseudomonadales > Pseudomonadaceae > Pseudomonas > Pseudomonas sp. GW458-11-26-14-LB4. Next base: position 74,095 of record NZ_JBWKYU010000018.1, on the reverse strand, counting down.
CGGCACTTTTTTTTCACAGGAGCAGTTATGGATCCGCGCAGTGAAGTACTGCTTCGTCAGGCCGAGTTATTCCAGGGTTCGGTGTTGCTGGCCGGTTTGCCTGCCGATGATCTGCTGGGGCGCCTGCCCGATGCGTTTGGCTGGTGCTGGCACGCCGGCGATCAGGCCGCACTCGAAGCCCGCTTCGCAGGCCGCAGCCATTTTGGCGTGAACGTCCCGGAACGCGAATTCACCAACGCCGTGGTGTTCCTGCCCAAGGCCAAGGACCTGACCGATTACATCCTCAACGCCGTGGCTTCGCGCCTGGCCGGGCGTGAGGTGTATCTGGTCGGGGAAAAGCGCAGCGGTATCGAAGGCGCCTCCAAACAGCTCAACCCGTTCGGCAAGCCGCGCAAGCTCGACAGCGCGCGCCATTGCCAGCTGTGGCAAGTGACCGTGGCTAATGCTCCCGAAGCCAAACCGCTGGAAAGCCTGGCGCAAACCTACGAACTGCCGCTGGCCGAAGGCCCGTTGAAAGTCATCAGTCTGCCGGGCGTGTTCAGCCATGGCCGACTGGATCGCGGCAGCGCCCTGCTGCTGGAGCACCTGGACAAACTGCCAAGCGGTCATCTGCTGGACTTCGGTTGCGGCGCCGGCGTACTCGGTGCGGCGCTCAAGCGTCGTTACCCGCACAATCAGGTCACGTTGCTCGACGTTGATGCCTTCGCCGCCGCCAGCAGCCGGCTGACCCTGGCGGCCAACGGTCTGGAAGCCGAGGTACTGACCGGTGACGGCATCGACGCCGCGCCGATGGGTTTGAACGCGATTCTGAGCAACCCGCCGTTCCACGTCGGCGTGCACACCGATTATTTCGCCACCGAGAACTTGCTGCGAAAAGCTGCCAAACATCTGAAAAACGGCGGCGAACTTCGCCTGGTTGCCAACAGTTTCCTGAAGTATCAACCGTTGATCGAAGAGCATCTCGGAGTCTGCGCGATCAAGGCCGAAGGGAATGGTTTCCGGATTTACCGGGCCAAGCGCGGCTGAAAATTAGCACTTGCCGAATGGATTCTGCCTAGGCAGAATCCGCTCCGTCCTAGGGGAGTAGTCTCCCACGAGCGCCAAGCTCGTCCGGCATACGTCAACATACTTGATCCTCAGATCATGGCGTATGCGACCCAAGCGTCCGCAGCAGACGGATCGCAGGGTTTGACAAGACCTATGACACGCACACCTTACCCGGGGCGGGAAGGCTGTACGTGTCATAGCCGTGTCGACCCGCCCCTTAGGAAATCCTGATGCTGGACTCGTTACTCGTTCCCACCGCAATCGTTGCCTTGGCCGAAATCGGCGACAAGACGCAACTGCTCGCGCTGATTCTCGCCGCTCGCTTCCGCAAACCCTGGCCGATCATTGCCGGTATCGTCGCTGCGACCCTGGCTAACCACGCGGCAGCCGGTGCGGTCGGCGCCTGGTTCGGCAGCTTCTTCTCCGATTCGGTACTGCACTGGATTCTTGCCGCGAGCTTTGCCGCCACCGCTCTGTGGACGCTGGTTCCGGACAAGATGGATGACGATGAAGCCAGCACCGCTCGCAAGTTCGGGCCATTCCTGACCACGCTGATTGCGTTCTTCCTCGCGGAAATCGGCGACAAGACTCAGATCGCCACCGTCATGCTGGCCGCGCAATACCCGGAGCTGTGGCTGGTGATTATCGGTACGACGGCGGGGATGCTGATCGCCAACGTGCCGGTGGTACTGGCGGGTAATTTTGCGGCGGAGAAACTGCCGCTGACCCTGATCCGTCGACTGGCCGCCTCGGCGTTCCTGATCCTCGCGATCGTCGCGGTGTACAAGGCGATGCAGAGCAGCGGCTGGGTTTGATCCGGCAGATCGCTCCCGCACCGAGTGCGGGAGCGATCATGGTTTCAGGACTTGGGCGCTTTCTCGTAAAGCGGCATGACCTTCGGAATCGCCGCTTCCAGCGAAGCGATCCGGCTGGACGACGCCGGGTGAGTGCTCATGAACTCCGGAGGGGCCCCTTCGGATGCCTTGCTCATCTTGTTCCACAACGTGATGGCGGCGTTCGGGTTGTAGCCGGCACGAGCTGCCAGTTCCAGACCGATCAGGTCGGCCTCGTTTTCGTTGGCGCGGCTGTTGGGCAGCGTCATGCCGTAGTTGGCCACAGTGTCGGCCAGCGCCAGGCTGTCCTGACCCAGGCCGAGCAACGCACCGGCACCCTGCTTGGCCATTTCGATGCCATAGGCCTTGGACATGGCTTCACGACCATGCTCGCGCAGGGCGTGGGCGATTTCATGGCCCATGACCGCGGCGATTTCATCGTCGGTGAGCTTCAGACTGTCGATCAGCCCGGTGTAGAAAATGATCTTGCCGCCAGGACCGCAGTTGGCGTTGAGCTCGTCACTCTTGATCAGGTTCACTTCCCATTTCCACTGCGCCGAATCCGGACGGAAATTCGGTGCTTGGGCGATCAGCCGGTTGGCGATGGCCTGAATGCGTTTGGCATCGTTGCTGGTCTTGTCCAGCACGCCTTTGCTGGACGCCTCGCCCACGGTCTTCTGGTAGGACTGGGCATACATCTGGTCGACCTCTTGCGAGGACAGCATGCTGAACATGTACTGCTTGCGCTCCACGCCCACGGCACCGCCGCTGGTGGTGTTGACCGACTGACAACCGGCCAGCAACAGCGCTGCGCTCAGTGCACTTACAACCAATGTCTTGTTCATTCAAAAGCTCCCTGAAAACCTGCCGCGTATCCTAGGCGGGTAATTGTATCGACGCCAGATACAACGGACGTGTTGCATCTACTTTCAGAAAACTCCCGCCAGACCTGTAGGAAAAAATTCACATCCGCCACCAGGCCCGCTGCAACTGCGTCGCGCACTGATCCATTTGCGACATTGCGCTGCAATTACTCCCTCTTTACCTCATGGCGCAATAGTGGCTGCCGATACAGCAGCGCAGACGTCCTCTCGCGTGCGGAGCTCCCATGAAGTTCAAGTCGATCCAGTTTTCCGTAGCCGCCCTGGCCGGCGCCATCGTACTCAGCGTAGTCGCCGCGCTGGTGCTGTACGCGCTGTTCTCCGGTGCCCGCACCCAGGAAATGGTCCAGCAACGGACCCAGGCCCAGTTCGAGCAAGTCATCGAACAGCGCCTGACGTCGCTGGCGCAGACCCAGGTCAGCCAGATCCAGCGTGAACTGGAAGCGCCACTGTTGATTGCCGGCGGACTGGTACGGGTCAACGCCCTGCTCGGCACGCCGGGCGCCGATGGCCAGCCGCGACTGACCGTCAGCCGTGAGCAACTGATCAGCCTGATCAAGGAAAACGTCGAGAAAAACCCGAAGATTCTCGGCACCTACATCGGTTGGGAAAAGAACGCACTGGACCACAACGATTCGGCCTACGTCGGCACCAGCGTGGTCGGTATCGACGCCGCCAACGGGCGTTTCCTGCCGTGGTGGTTCCGCAACGACGATGGCACCCTCGGTCTGGACAAACTGGTGGACGTCGACGACCAGAAAGTCCTGTCCACCGGCGTGCGCGCCAGCGAGTACTACCTGTGCTCGAAGGAAACCAAAAAATCCTGCGTGATCGATCCGGCCCCGTACAAGGTTGGCGACAAGATCGTCATGCTCGCCTCCTTTATTGAACCGATCATGCTCAACAGCGCGTTCCAGGGCATCGTCGGCGCCGACCTGTCGGTGAACTTCATCCAGGAAATGCTCCTGGGCGCCAACCAGAAACTGTACAGCGGCGCCGGACAGATGGCCCTGATCGGCGGCAACGGCCGGATCGTCGCCTACACCAAGGACCCGAGCAAATTCGGCGAGAAGGTCAGCGACATCCTCGACGCCCAGCAGATTGCCAACATGGCCAATCTCAAGCGCGGCGAAGTGACGTACACCGTCAATAAAGAGCAAGGCCGGATCGAGTTGTACCTGCCGTTCGGCATCGGCCAGACCGACGCGCGCTGGACGCTGATGCTGCAACTGCCGCTCGACGCGGTGATGGCCGACCTGCAAAAGCTGCAAGGTGACCTCGACGCCCAGCGCAAATCCGACACCTTCGGTATGGCCATGGTCGGTCTGATCATTGCCGGTCTCGGCTTGCTGGTGATCTGGCTGGTGGGCCACGGCATCGCCCGTCCGCTGAAGCAAATGGTGACCATGCTCGATGACATCGCCCAGGGCGAAGGTGATCTGACCCGTCGTTTGACCAGTGATCGCAATGACGAACTCGGTTCAATCGCCAAAGGCTTCAATACCTTCCTCGCCAAATTGCAGGGGATGATCACGCAGGTAGTGTCGTCGGTACAGAGCGTCAGCGATTCCTCGGAGCACACGGCCGACATCGCGATCCGGACCAATATCGGCATACAGAAACAGATGGCCGAGATCGATCAGGTCGCCACCGCCGTGCAGGAAATGACCGCCACCGCGCAGGACGTGGCGCGCAACGCGACCCAAGCGGCACAAGCCGCCAGCCACGCCGATCAGGCCGCCAGTCAGGGCATGCAGATCGTGCGCGACACCTCGAATTCGATCGGCGTGCTGGCCGTAGAAATCGGCAAGGCCGTGGACGTGGTGCAGACCCTGGCCAAGGACAGCGAAAACATCAACGCGATCCTGATCGCCATTCGCGGAATCGCCGAGCAGACCAACCTGCTGGCCCTCAACGCGGCGATCGAAGCGGCCCGCGCCGGTGAACAAGGACGCGGTTTTGCGGTGGTGGCCGATGAAGTGCGCAACCTGGCGCAGAAAACCCAGAAGGCCACCGAAGAAATCCAGAGCATGATCCAGCAACTGCAACAGGGCACCCGCGATGTGGTGCGGGTCATGGAAGACAGCCAGAATCGTACCGACGAAAGCGTGCAGCACGCGGCCAAGGCAGCCGAGGCGCTGGAGACCATTACTCAGGCGGTATCGGTGATCAACGACATGAACACCCAGATCGCCAGCGCCGCCGAAGAACAGAGCGCGGTGGCCGACGATATCAACCGCAACGTGATCAATATCGGTCAGGTGGCGAATGAGGTGGCGGGTGGTGCGGATGAGTCGAGTTCGGCGAGTGCCGATCTGACCAAACTGGCGGAGCAGCAGCGGCGGTTGATCAACCAGTTCAAGGTTTAAGAGCCACCCCCCTCACCCCAGCCCTCTCCCGGAGGGAGAGGGAGCCGACCGAGCAGTCTTCCGTCATACATCGACCTGGTAATTAGTGTCGATTATGGATTCAGCAAAGAACTTTCAAGTCGGTGTATTACTGCAATATCTCTCGGTCAGTCCCCTCTCCCTCCGGGAGAGGATTAGGGTGAGGGGGGCTCTTGATCTGCTGCTAGGCCGGAGTCAGGCACTCCGGCCCGTTGAGCTTCGGATCATTGACCAGATTCGCCAGCACCCGCTCGCGCAAGGCGGCGGGTTCGCTGGCGAGCAAACCCTGCAGAACATGCAATGGCGTTTCAGGATCAAGCCACGCCGCCTGCCCCGCCTCATCAAGAATCAACGGCCGGCGCTGACTGGCCGCTGACTGAGTGATCACCGCCGTGCTCAGCCACACCTGTTCCTGCACCGGATACGCTTCCCAGATCGCCGCAAAAAACAACGACGCCCCTTCCCCCGGCGTCAGCCAGTACGGCCGTTTGCGCACGTTGCCGCGCCATTCGTAGAAACCGTTGGCCGGCAGCAGGCAACGACGCAAGCGCAGGGCTTCACGGAACATCGGCTGTTCGGCGACAGTTTCGGCCCTGGCATGGGCCGGGGTGCGCGACATGTCGGTCAGCCATGGCGGTGTCAGCCCCCAACGGGCACGGGCCAGCGTGCGCTGGCCGTCGGGTTCGGCGCGCAGCATCAACACCGAATCGTTGGGGGAAATGTTCCACTGCGCCTGCTGATCGGCGGGAAAACCTGGCAGGCTCGCGAAATCGCGGTTCCAGCGAAACAGGGCATAACGTCCACACATGGGGCAGCACGACTCACAAATAAAACGAACGCCAGCCTAACAGACCAGCGTCCCGGGATAGCTGTCCGGTTCATCGCCGGGCAGCGGCAGCGCGGCATTGTACGCACTGATCAGCTCGCGGGCGTATTCGGCCTGGTCGTTATCGACCGACAGGCCCAACAGTCCGAAGATCGGCAACTCCCCCGTGCCGCCCAGCAGATCGCGCCCGACCAGATGCGCCTCGATGCCCTCGCTGGCGAGCATGCCCTTGAGCATCTCGCCTTCCATCAGGTTTTCCGGCTCGTAGATTCGCTGCATGGCCGCGCCTCACTCGTTTTCGCTGAAGACTTCCAGAAACCAGTCCTCTCCATGGACCTGCAATACAAAGGTGATCGGCCGACAGCACACCTGACAGTCTTCAATATAGGTCTGGTCGCCAGCGGAGAGATCCACGGTCGTCTCGACCTCTTCACCACAATACGGACATTCATATACTGCGCTTTCCAGCATCGCGGTCTCCCGGGTGACTTGTGCGTATAATCGCCGGTCTATTTGCAGGGCTATTTTTGTCTGGCTACTTTTTCAGACCGTGCCCCGTTGGTTTTCGATCAAAACCTTTACTTACCCTAGCCGTTTCCAACAAGAGAGCATGATGGGCGAATTCGATGCCATCCGACCTTACGACGACAGCGAAGTACCTGCGGTACTGGCGCGACTGCTCGGCGACAAGGCGTTTCTAGATATCCTCACCCACTTCCGCTTCCCGCGTTTTGCCGGTGCCTTCGGCTGGATGCTCAAACCACTTATAGCCCATCGGCTGCGTCGTGAGTTTGCCGACGTGACCTCCGTGGCCACTTTGCAGGACAAGGTCGAGTTCTACGTCGACCACACCATCGAGCGCGCCACCGACGGCGTGACCTACACCGGTGTCGAGCAGTTCAAGTCCGGCAGCGCTTATCTGTTCATCGCCAACCACCGCGACATCGTGATGGACCCGGCCTTCGTCAACTACGCCGTGTACCACGCCGGCCTGCCGACGCCGCGCATCGCGATTGGCGACAACCTGCTGCAAAAGCCGTTCGTCAGCGACCTGATGCGCTTGAACAAGAGCTTCATCGTGCATCGCTCGATCACCGGGCGCCGCGAGAAAATGGCCGCTTACCAACTGCTGTCGGCCTACATCAACCACTCGATCCGCAATGACTGCGCCTCGATCTGGATCGCCCAGGCCGAAGGCCGCGCGAAGGACGGCGACGACCGTACCGAGTCGGCGATCCTCAAGATGTTCCACATGAGCCGCAAGGACGAGCCGTTCGGCGAAGTCATTCAGTCGCTGAACCTGAGCCCGGTGTCGATCAGCTACGAATACGACCCATGCGACCAGGCCAAGGCCCGCGAGCTGTACATCCGCGCCACCACCGGCACCTACAGCAAGGCGCCGGGCGAGGATGACGTGAGCATTGCCAAGGGCATCACCGGCTACAAGGGCCGGGTGCACGTGAACTTCGCCGCGCCGATCACCGAGCTGTTCGAGGACACCAAGCAATTGGCGGTCGAAATGGACAAGCAGATTCTCGGCGGCTACCGGTTGTTCCCGGTGCATTACCTGGCATACGCGCAGTGGGCTGATGCCGATCCGCAGTTGAACGTACCGAAGGCTGCCGAAGTGTTCGGTGCCGAGGAACTGGCCAAGGCCCAGGAAGAATGGCAAAGCCGTCTGGACGCTTGCCCGCAAGAGCATCGTCCGTATCTGGTGCTGCAATATGCGACGCCGGTGCGCAATCAGTACCGGGTCAAGGCTGGACTGCCGCTGTAAGCGGTGTCGGCTGGATACAAGAACGGCGCCTTCGGGCGCCGTTTTTCGTTCAGAAGCGGGTACTGATCCAGGACACCAGCAACGCCAGGCCCAGGCAGGCAAAACCGAAGCGGTAGAAGAAGCGGTTCATGCGCAGGGTCGCCCAATCCAGCACCGGTTCCTGATCCGGCTGACTCTGACGCTGGGCCGCGATACTGGCCATCGCCCGTTGTTCACGGCGGCGGGTCGCGTGCAGCAGCCAACTGCCGGGGAAGGCCAACAGCAGGGCCAGCAGGTTGATCAGTTTGGCGGGATGGGCGGTAAACAGCGTCATCAAATGCAGCGACATCACAGACCTCAATCTAAACCGGTATGGCGAACGCCAGACCGACGACCGCGGCGCGGATTCTACCGAAACCCTCCCCGACTGCCCTAGCCTTTGCGACAAATAACCCGTCAATCGACCGATGGCTGTCCTGTGTCACGGCATCGTCATTTGTTTCAGTCACCCTGCGCGCCTCTAAACCGACACGGAACGCGACATGCTTCACGCTGAAAACCAGGATCGCCTGTACCTCATCTCCCCGTCCGACGAACAGCAGACCCTCATCGGCAGCCTTGCCTTCAATGTTCAGGACCGTCACTGGCTGGTGTATTGCGCCCTCGGCGGGCACCAGCATGCGGACTTGCCCGAGACTGATTTGCTGACTGGTGTCAGCGTCCTCGACTTCTATTCGCAAGCTGCCTGAACGAAAAAGCCCGGAACCATCACTGGCCCCGGGCTTTTTCACATCAACCGAACACTTACTCGGCGAGGACCTGACCCACGGTCGGGTCCTTGAACAGACGGGTCAGCGCATCGCTCAGCACGTCGCTGACCAGTTTGGTGTTGGTTTCCTGGTTCGGCGCCATGCCGAAACGCTGGTCCAGCGAGGCACCGTAACGGCCGCTGTAGCGACGGTTGGCGTTCTGCACGTCGGAGCGGAAGGTCGCACCGATGGTGGCTTCAGTCACGTACATTCCTTCCTTCGGCGACTGGTATTTCAGTTCGGCCAGGGTCACGGTCAGTTGCGGTGCATTGGGCGCGTTGTTGGTCGGGGTGAACCCGAGCAGACGCACGGCGGCTTCAGCCTGGGCCTGCAGCTTCGGCAGGATCTGCTCGCGCTGCACGGTGATGGCGCTGGTTTCCGGGTACAGGCCGCCACGGGTGCCGAGAGTTGGCGACGGACGACCGTCGACCACGCGGACCACGACAGGCTGACCATGGCCGACCGGTGCCAGCTGAGTGGTCAGCTTCGGTTCCGGGCTCAGTTGTTGCGGGCTGTGGGCGCAGCCAACCAGGGTCAAACTGGTCACAGTGATCAAACCGAACAACAGGCGTTGCAACATGCTCTTCTCTCCAGAATCAGGCACAGACAGGCCGGCAGTATAGCGGTGGGCCACTGTGGGTCACCAGCACTGAAATGTCAGACAAAACCCGCCGCCAGCGGTTCCTGTCACACATTCTTCACTCCCCATACACGTTCGCGTCACGGCCTTTTGACAATCTTGCTCACAGATCCCCAAAAGGAGCACTGCCATGCGCTATCTGATCTCGTTGTTCGCCCCACGCCCGCTGCACCGCAGCTTCGCCCTGCTCGACCGCAACGGCCATTGCCAGGCCTTCAAGCAATGCAGCCTGCAACCGATGGGTGACGGCTGGGTCGAAATCGAGGAAATCCGCCTCAACTGGTTGCACCAGCCACTCCCCGCCAGCGCCCGGGTCGAACAGCAGCGCCCACGCGCACGTGCTCAGGCGATGTTGAGCATCTGACCGGATGCCTAATAAAAGTCATTAAACTCGACCAACTCCCCGCATTTCTTCGATACAATCTCCCCCCGATTATAAGGACGTCTCCTGATCGGGCCCCGCAACAGCGTCAATGCGCTTGCATTGGCATCCAAATCGCCCACAGAGAGCCGCCCACACAGATCGAGTGAAGCTGGCGTGCTTGCTGTTTCCCTGGCAAATCCCGCTTTTCGCGAATCTGCAGAGCTGTCATGACGCTCGGCCACTGAGTTGTTTGCCCCCTCGGGCACGGTGCCAGCCCCGGACAGCCCTTTTTGAGGTTCACGTCTTCAAAAGAGCGTGAAAAAAACGGGTTTTCACAACTTCACAAGAGTGTGGCGAGCAAATGAATAGTTTTGCGTCTGAACATGCACCATTAGCGTCTGAAACAGCCCAACGACACAGGAACGGGAACGCCTCGAATACCGGAGCCTGAAGCCTGTCCGCTACGGATTTGGTTGCACAAACGGATGTCTCGACCATAAGTCGAATTGCCAGCCCCGTGCCGAAATGAGTTCATAGGACTCTTGAAGCCAGGCCGCACGCATCCGTCGAAGTTGCGAAAAATTGCGAAGATTCGGACATGGCACACCTGACCAAGGATACCCGGGGCTCAACTGACCTGCCCTGGACGCCTGGCAGCCATGCCGACAATTTGGTGCTGCAGATTTTGGAGACGCGTTAAATGGCGCATAACGAAGCAGTCGACGTAGTTCTGGTTGGGGCCGGCATCATGAGTGCCACCCTCGCAGTACTGCTCAAGGAACTCGACCCGGCGATCAAGCTGGAAGTCGTCGAGCTGATGGATTCCGGTGCCGCGGAGAGTTCCAACCCCTGGAACAACGCCGGTACCGGCCACGCCGGCCTGTGCGAGCTGAACTACACGCCACAGGCTGCCGACGGCACCGTCGACATCAAGAAAGCCGTGCACATCAACACCCAGTTCGAGGTGTCGAAGCAGTTCTGGTCGTACCTGACCAAGAAAGGCACGTTCGGCTCGTGCAAATCCTTCATCAGCCCGGTGCCGCACCTGAGTTACGTCGAGGGTGAGAAAGGCGTGTCGTTCCTCAAGGAACGTTTCAATACGCTGCGCAAGCACCACGCCTTCGCCGACATGGAATACACCGAAGACAAGGCGAAGATGACCGAGTGGATGCCGCTGATGATGCCGGGTCGTCCGAAAGACCAGGTGCTCGCCGCCACCCGCGTGATCAACGGCACCGACGTCAACTTCGGCGCCCTGACCAATCAGTTGCTCAAGCACCTGACCAGCGCACCCGATGCCCAGGTCAAGTACTGCAAGCGCGTGACCGGCCTCAAGCGTAACGGCAACGGCTGGACCGTCAGCATCAAGGACGTCAACAGCGGCAGCAGCCGTGAAGTCGACGCCAAGTTCGTATTCCTCGGCGCCGGTGGCGCGGCCTTGCCGCTGCTGCAAGCCTCGGGCATCGAAGAAAGCAAAGGCTTCGGCGGCTTCCCGATCAGCGGCCAGTGGCTGCGTTGCGACAACCCGGAAGTGGTCAAGCATCACCAGGCCAAGGTTTACAGCCAGGCCGCCGTGGGTTCGCCACCGATGTCCGTGCCGCACCTCGACACCCGCGTGGTCGACGGCAAGAAATCCCTGCTGTTCGGGCCATACGCCGGCTTCACCACCAAGTTCCTCAAGCATGGCTCCTTCATGGACCTGCCGCTGTCGGTTCGCGCCGGCAACATCGGGCCGATGCTGGCCGTGGCGAAAAACAACATGGACCTGACCAAGTACCTGGTCAGCGAAGTGATGCAGTCGATGGAACAGCGCCTGGAATCCCTGCGTCGTTTCTACCCGGAGGCGAAAGCCGAAGACTGGCGCCTCGAAGTGGCCGGCCAACGGGTGCAGATCATCAAGAAAGACCCGAAAAAAGGCGGCATCCTGCAGTTCGGTACCGAACTGGTGGCTGCGAAGGACGGCTCCCTCGCCGCCCTGCTCGGCGCTTCGCCGGGTGCTTCGGTGACCGTTTCGATCATGCTGGAACTGATCGAGAAGTGCTTCCCGGCCAAGGCCAAGGGTGAGTGGGCTGCCAAACTGGCGGAAATCTTCCCGGCCCGTGAAAAGGTCCTGGAAACCGACGCTGCGCTGTATCGCAAGATCAACACGCAGAACAACGTCGCGCTGGAACTGGTTGAAGCCAGCAACGAGACCGAAAGCTACGCCTGATTCGTCTCCATGAAAAACGCCCCGCACTCGGTGAGTGCGGGGCGTTTTTTTATGCCTGTGGAAAACTTCGGGCGATCAGCCGCGTGCTTTCTCGATCAGCTCGATGTATTCCGGGGCGTTGCGCTGATCGCGGATCTGGTCGACGAAGGTCTTGCCGTGCTCGTCCTTGCCGTCCACGTCATAACCGGCTGCAACGAAGAACGTCAGAAAACGCTCGAAATCGTCGATGCGCAGGCCACGGTAAGCCTTGACCAGTTTGTGCAGCGACGGCGAGGTGGCGTCGACCGGCTCAAAATCGAGGAACAGCTTGATCTGCTCATCGCCGATCTCGTCACCAATCACTTGCTTCTTATCTTTACGCATTGCCGACTCCAGCTCGCAGACATTTCACGGGGCGGGCAGTTTACCTCTGCGCAGGCACAAGGCTCAACGCGAGCGCGTGCTGCCGGTGTGCAAATCGGCCCAGATGTGGCCATTGGCATAGGTCAGGAACTGGCAATACACGGTGTCGTTGCGCAACAGATCGATCACCACCCGGTACTGGGCCAGCGGGTAGAAGAGCGTCAGGGTCTTGCTCTTGTCGTCATAAATCGGTTTTTTCAGGCTTTTGCTTTCGCCATCGAAGTTGACCAGCACCTGATTGATCGTCGCGCCCTTGTTCAGGGATTTGCCCTTGAGGCGGATCATCAATGGCGAGGTCACGGGAATCGGCTGTTGGTTGGACTGGCGCTGGGCCCCCACGACCACGGAATAATCGGTGACCTGCAAGAGTTGCTGCTGCTCGGGTTCGGCATCGCGCAGGGTCAGGTCGTCCGGCGGCAGGAATTGACTGTGCATCGGGGCGGCGGCCAGGGGCAGGCTGAGGGTCAGCAACAGGGCGGCGCAGCTGCGGATCAAGAGGCTCATGACAGGCTCCGGGGGGCGGGGCCGAGCACTCTAGCACGGGTTTTACAGGGTTCTGTAAAGCAAAAGGCGCAAGCTTCACCTACGGACGCTTGCGCCTTTTCATTGCGGATTCGCTCAGTCGAATTGCGCGCGCATCCAGGCCTGATACTCCGCAACCCCGGCCTCGCCTTCGCGTGGGGCCCAGTGCGCAAGCTCGCCCTCTCCAACCGGACGATAGGGCCCAGCCTTGCACTCGAACATCAGACTGTCGGCTTCCAGAACGACCAGACCGTGGAATACCCCGACTGGCAGATCCACCCCAAGGCACTCGCCACCGGCCTGCAATACCTGCTTTTTCACCACCGCACCGGTTTCGTCAAAGATCAGCAAACCGAGCTTTCCTTTGAGTACCAGCAAGGTTTCCGCCTTGTTGTCACCCAAATGACGGTGTGGCGGAATGTAGGTGCAAGGTTGCAGCCCTACCGCCATGCGGTGGCAGGCCTCCTCCATCTGATGGAAGTTGTGGTGCTGACGCCCGCGAGGACTGGCCGCGGCTTTCTCGGCCAACTCGGCAAACAGCGTTTGATCAAGAAAGCCCGGCGTGTTCATTGATTACATTCCCTTGACGGCAAAAATTCCGTTGGCGTTGCGCCAGTAACCTTTGTAGTCCATGCCGTAGCCGAAGATGTAACGGTCGATGCACGGCAGACCGACGAAGTCGGCTTTGAGGTCAGGACGAGCCTTGCGGTCGTGGTCCTTGTCGATCAGCACAGCGGTGTGCACTTTGCGCGCGCCGGCGTGACGGCAGAAGTCGATGATCGCGCCCAGGGTGTGACCTTCGTCGAGGATGTCGTCGATGATCAGCACGTCGCGGTCAATGAACGAGACTTCCGGCTTGGCTTTCCAGAACAGGTCGCCGCCGCTGGTTTCGTTGCGATAACGGGTGGCGTGCAGGTAGGACGCTTCCAGCGGGAACTGCAGATGAGTCAGCAGTTTGCCGGAAAAAATCAGACCACCGTTCATCACGCAGAACACCACCGGGTTGCTGTCGGCCAGTTGTTCGTTGATTTGTGCACCGACGCGGGCAATGGCAGCCTCGACTTCAGCTTCGGTGTACAGGCAGTCAGCCTCTCGCATGATTTGACGGATATGCTCGAGATCAGCGGACATGGCGCTCTCCAGGGGGGACGGATTTCGGAAAAGCGGGCAAAGGTACGCATCAACCGGGGCCGAATCAAGCATTTGTGGACTAACGTACTGTATGTCCTATAGGACATCACCCTCGGATAGATTAATCTAGGCCGGTTTTTTTGCCCGCCGCCGGAGCCTTTCCCCATGTCCATCCAAGAGATCCGCCATCCGCTGATCCGTCACAAACTTGGCCTTATGCGCCGTGCAGACATCAGCACCAAGAATTTCCGCGAACTCGCGCAGGAAGTCGGTGCCCTGTTGACCTATGAAGCTACAAAAGACCTGCCACTGGAAACCTACGACATCGAAGGTTGGTGCGGCACCGTGTCGGTCGAGAAAATCGCCGGCAAGAAGATTACCGTCGTGCCGATCCTGCGTGCCGGCATCGGCATGCTCGAAGGCGTGCTGAGCCTGATCCCGGGTGCCAAGGTCAGCGCCGTCGGCGTTGCCCGTAACGAAGAAACCCTGCAGGCCCACACCTATCTGGAAAAACTGGTTCCGGAAATCGACGAACGCCTGGCCATGATCATCGACCCGATGCTCGCAACCGGCAGCTCCATGGTTGCGACCATCGACCTGCTGAAGAAGGCCGGTTGCAAGGACATCCGCGCGATGGTGCTGGTTGCCGCGCCGGAAGGCATTGCCGCTGTCGAGAAAGCTCACCCGGACGTGATCATCTACACCGCGTCCATCGATCAGAAACTCAACGAGCACGGTTACATCATTCCTGGGCTTGGCGATGCCGGTGACAAGATCTTCGGCACCAAGCAGAAGGACGCGTAAGCATGCAGCAAGAGTTCAACGATCCGCTCTGGCGCACGGTGCTGTCCGGCGCACAGATGCTGTTCGTGGCTTTCGGCGCCCTGGTGCTGATGCCACTGATCACGGGCCTGGACCCGAACGTGGCACTGTTTACCGCAGGTCTTGGGACAATTCTGTTCCAGATCGTCACCGGGCGTCAGGTGCCGGTGTTCCTGGCGTCGAGCTTCGCCTTCATCACCCCGATCATTCTCGCCAAGGGCCAGTTCGGCCTCGCCGCGACCATGGGCGGCGTGATGGCGGCCGGTTTCGTCTACACCTTCCTCGGCCTGGCCGTGAAGATCAAAGGCACCGGGTTCATTGACCGTCTGCTGCCGCCAGTCGTAATTGGCCCGGTGATCATCTCCATTGGCCTGGCCATGGCGCCGATTGCCGCAAACATGGCGATGGGCAAGGCCGGTGACGGTTCCGAGCTGATCCATTACCAGACCGCGATGATGATCTCGATGCCGGCGCTGCTGACCACGTTGATCGTGGCGGTGTTCGGCAAAGGCATCTTCCGTCTGGTGCCGATCATTTCCGGCGTGCTGGTGGGTTTCGCCATGTCCTTCTATTTCGGTGTCGTCGACACCGCTAAGATTGCGGCGGCCCCATGGTTTGCGCTTCCTCATTTCACCGCGCCGGAGTTCAACTGGCAGGCGATCCTGTTCATCGTCCCGGTAGCATTGGCCCCGGCGATCGAGCACATCGGCGGCGTGATTGCGGTCGGCAGCGTGACCGGTCGCGACTACCTGAAGAAACCAGGCCTGCATCGCACCCTGCTCGGTGACGGAATCGCGACCACCGCAGCCGGCCTGTTCGGCGGTCCACCCAACACGACCTACGCGGAAGTCACCGGCGCGGTGATGCTGACCAAGAACTACAACCCGAAAATCATGACCTGGGCGGCGATCTTCGCCATCACTCTGGCGTTCATCGGCAAGTTCGGCGCCCTGCTGCAAAGCATTCCGGTGCCGGTGATGGGCGGGATTCTGTGCCTGTTGTTCGGTTCGATCGCGGCGGTGGGGATGAACACCCTGATCCGTCACAAGATCGACCTGGGCGAGGCGCGCAACCTGGTGATCGTGTCGGTGACCCTGGTGTTCGGGATTGGCGGTGTGCTGGTCGGCACCGGCACCGGCCCGGACGACTTCGGCCTCAAAGGCATCGCGCTGTGCGCGGTGGTGGCGATTGCGCTGAACCTGATCCTGCCGGGCAACGACAGCTGGAAACACAAGAAGGCGGATGAGCCGCTGATCTAAACTTTTAGATCTTCATCGCCTGACAGTCAGCCTTCGCGAGCAAGCCCGCTCCCACATTGAAATGCAATCAAATGTGGGAGCGGGCTTGCTCGCGAAGCTTTTGACTTTTAGAGGGCCAGTGGCGCCCGTTCACACAGCGTTGCCAACGCCTTCGCCCATTGCGGGTCGTCATTCAGGCACGGCACCAGCACCAACTCCTCGCCCCCCGCCTCGCGGAACTGCTCCTTGCCGCGATCGCCGATCTCTTCCAGGGTCTCGATGCAATCGGCGACAAACGCCGGGCACATCACCAGAATCTTCTTCACGCCGCTTTTGGCCAGTTCATCCAGCCGCGCTTCGGTGTAGGGTTCGATCCACTTCGCCCGGCCCAGCCGCGACTGAAACGACACCGACCATTTACCGTCCGGCAAACCCATGCGTTCTGCGAACAGCGCCGCTGTGCGCAGGCATTGGGCGCGATAACAGGTCGCCAATACGGCCGCCGAGGCGTTCTTGCAGCAATCTTCATTTTTGAAGCAATGATTGCCGGTCGGGTCGAGCTTGGTCAGATGCCGCTCCGGCAAACCGTGGAAGCTCAGCAACAGGTGATCGTAATCCTGCTGCAAATGCGGCTTGGCGCTCGCCACCAACGCGTCGAGGTATTCCGGCTGATCGTAGAATGGCTGCAACACCGACAGCTGCACATTGAGCTTCTTCTCACGCACCACCCGCTTGGCTTCTTCAATCACGGTGGTCGTGGTGCTGTCGGCGAACTGCGGATAAAGCGGCGCGAGGGTGATGCGTTTGTGCCCCGCCGCGACCAGCTTCATCAAACTTGTCTCAATCGACGGCTCGCCGTAACGCATGGCCAGCTCAACCGGGCCGTGAGTCCACTGCGCCTTCATCTGCTGCTGCAGACGGCGACTGAGCACCACCAGCGGCGAACCTTCGTCCCACCAGATCGAGGCGTAGGCATGGGCCGACTGCTCCGGGCGCTTGATCAGGATCAGCGACACCAGCAGACGCCGCACCGGCCACGGCAGGTCGATCACGTACGGGTCCATCAGGAATTGATTGAGGTAGCTGCGCACGTCGGCCACCGAAGTGGAGGCCGGCGACCCCAGGTTGACCAGAAGCAAGGCGTGATCGGTCATGCAACGTCCTATTTCAGAGGCGGCCGGAAAGATCGTCCAGGGCCGCGCGTAAATCCGTGAACCGGAAAGTGAATCCCGCTTCCAGCAAGCGTTTCGGCGTGGCCCGTTGGCCACCCAGCAATAGCAATGACATCTCGCCGAGCCCGACCTTCAACGCGAGGGCCGGCATCGGCATGAACGCCGGGCGGTGCAGCACGCTGCCCAGCGTCTTGGCGAATTCGCGATTGCGCACAGGTTTCGGCGCGCACGCATTATAAGGACCGCTCGCCTGATTGCGGTGCAGAAGAAAATCAATCAGGGCGATTTGGTCATCGATATGAATCCACGGCATCCACTGCCGACCGTTGCCCAAAGGCCCGCCCAGCCCGAGCTTGAACGGCAGCAGCAGGCGCGACAAAAAGCCGCCCTCGGCCGACAGCACCAGCCCGGTGCGCACCAGCACCACACGAATATCCATCGCTTCGGCGCGTTGCGCGGTTTCCTCCCAGGCGATGCACAACTGGCTGGCGAAATCGTCGATCACCGGCGGCGAGTCTTCGGTCAACTCGCGCTCGCCGCCGTCACCGTACCAACCCACGGCCGAACCCGAGATCAGCAGCGACGGTTTCTGCCCGCGATGTTCCAGCCACGCCAGTAACGATTCGGTCAGCGTAATCCGGCTGCTCCACAACAATGCCTTTCGCCGATGGGTCCACGGCCGGTCGGCAATCGGCGCGCCGGCGAGGTTGACGATCACGTCGACCGGCTCGTCGCCAAGTTCTTCCAGACGCGCAATACCACGCACCTGGTCGCCACAGATTTTCGCGACTTTTTCCGGACGACGACTCCAGACCGTCAGGCGATGACCCTGCCCGGACCAGTGCCGGCAAAGCTGACGTCCGATCAATCCAGTACCGCCGGTCAGCAATATGTGCATGACTTCTACCTCGCGTGGCGTTTTACCCCGATCACTAGTCTATTTTTATAAACAGGGATCTTTTCTATCGGGCAGACTCTATTGTTTAACCATAGGCCAAGCTGTCAGAACCAGAACGCTGGAAGTTATACCAAAAAACAGAATTGTACAGGTTTCATCCACGGCGTAGTCTGTACAGAAAGGTAAACGAGGCCCCTATGACTGTACCTATCGCAATCATTGGCACCGGCATCGCCGGACTCTCCGCCGCCCAGGCCCTGACGGATGCCGGGCATACCGTTCAGTTGTTCGATAAAAGCCGAGGCAGCGGCGGGCGCATGTCGAGCAAGCGCAGCGATGCCGGCTCGCTGGACATGGGCGCGCAATACTTCACCGCCCGTGACCGACGCTTCGTGACCGAAGTCCAGCGCTGGCAAAGCAAAGGCTGGGTCGCCGAATGGGCACCGCAGCTCTACACCTTTCATGGCGGGCAATTGAACCTGTCACCGGACGAACAGACCCGCTGGGTCGGCACGCCACGCATGAGCGCCATCACCCGAGGCCTGCTAGACGGACTGGAAGTGCAGTTCGCCTGCCGGATCACCGAGGTCTATCGCGGCGAAGAACACTGGCACCTGCAGGACGCCGAAGGCTTCACCCACGGGCCGTTCAGCCACGTCGTGATCGCCACGCCGGCGCCTCAGGCCACCGCCCTGCTGGCCGCCGCGCCGAAACTCGCCGGTGCCGCCGCCGGGGTAAAAATGGATCCGACCTGGGCGGTCGCCCTCGCCTTCGACACGCCGCTGGATACGCCGATCGAAGGCTGCTTCGTCCAGGACAGCGCCCTCGACTGGCTGGCCCGCAACCGCAGCAAACCGGGACGCGACACCACGTGCGACACCTGGGTCCTGCACGCCACCAGTGCCTGGAGCCGGCAGCACATCGACTTGCCCAAGGAAGCGGTGATCGAACAATTGCACGGCGCCTTCGCCGAATTGCTGCACAGCGCCATGCCGGCCCCGACCTTCAGCCTCGCCCACCGCTGGCTCTATGCCCGGCCGGCCAGCAGTCATGAATGGGGCACCCTGGCCGATGCCGATCTGGGCCTGTACGCCTGTGGCGACTGGTGCCTGTCGGGTCGGGTCGAAGGGGCGTGGCTCAGTGGTCAGGAGGCTGCAAGACGCTTGCACGAACACCTGCAGTGAACCGTATCAATCCGCGCAAATTGCTGCTGTCGAAATGGACAGCAGCCCACCCGCAAAACCGTGAAAAGCATTTTCTGGTGACCGAACTGTTCCGCGACGAAGAAGGTACGGTGCTGGCGATCGAATTGCAGGCGGTGCTGACCCGGCGTACCGAGCAATGCGACTGGCAGGTCCTGCAGGATGACTCACGCTGGAAAATGGGCTGGCGCTAAAAACCTCAAAAAAACTTATACAAACAATTTGACTTGTACACCCATGAATCTATGCTGAAGGCATGTTGTACAGATCAGTTTGTCTGTACAGGTTTAGATTCGAGGTTGCTGCATGTCCGACTCATCGACGTCCCTACCGAAAATCGCCATCAGCGCCTGCCTGATGGGCGCCGAGGTCCGCTACAACGGCGGACACAAGGAATCGCGGCTGTGCAGCCGCACCCTGGCCGAGCATTTTGAATTCGTTCCCGTCTGTCCTGAAGTAGCGATCGGTCTGGGAATTCCCCGCGAGCCGATTCGACTTGTGGGCGACCCGGCCAAGCCTGAAGCGGTCGGCACCGTCAATCCGTCGATTAACGTCACCCAGCCACTGGCCGCTTACGGCGAGAAAATGGCGGGGGAACTCAGTGACATCTGCGGCTACATCTTCATGCAGCAATCGCCCTCCTGCGGTCTGGAGCGCGTGAAGGTCTACCACGCCAACGGTGCACCGGTGAATGGTGGCGGGCGTGGCATTTACGCCGAGGCGTTCTGTGCGCAGCATCCGGATCTGCCGGTGGAGGAAGCCGGGCGCCTGAACGATCCGGTGCTGCGGGAAAACTTCATCACCCGCGTGCTCGCCTACCGCGAATGGCAGCAGGTGCTCGAGCAGGGCTTGAGCCGCCGTGCACTGACCGAATTTCACTCGCGCTACAAATACCTGCTGATGGCCCATAACCCGGTGCAATACAAGACGCTGGGCAATCTGCTGGGCAACATGGGCCAGACAGCGCCGGACGAGCTCGGCCCGCGCTATTTCAGCGAACTGATGGCGGCGCTGAAAAAATGCGCCACCCGCCGCACCCACAGTAATGTCCTGCAGCACATCAGTGGCTACCTGAAACAGGTCATCACCCCCGAAGACAAACAGGAAGTGCAACACATCATCGGCCAGTACCGGCACGGCATCGTGCCGCTGGTGGTGCCGCTGACGCTGCTCAAGCATCACTTTCGCCTCCACCCGGATCCCTACATCGCGCAGCAGGTGTACCTGCAACCGCATCCGGAAAACCTCAGCCTGCGAAACGCCATTTGATGAACGACTCACCCGACACCAGCGCCCGTGAAGACCTCGGCGCCGACTTCAAGAAAGCCCTCGACGAAGGCTGGCTGCCGATCCGCGAAGTCGCGCGCCAGACCGGCGTGAATGCCGTGACCCTGCGCGCCTGGGAAAGACGCTATGGGCTGATCGTCCCGCAGCGCACACCCAAGGGCCATCGCCTGTACAGCGCCGAGCATGTGCAGCGCATCCAGAACATCCTCACCTGGCTCAACCGCGGCGTGGCGGTCAGCCAGGTCAAACCGCTGCTCGACACGGCACAGGCGTTAAACGAACCGGTGGAAGACGAATGGCGTCCGCTGCGCCAGGCTGCTTTGCTGGCGGTCACTCACCTGAACGAGCGCAGCCTCGACGACAGCATCAACCAGGCGATGGCGTTGTATCCGCCACGCACACTCTGCGAGCAATTGCTGCTGCCGCTGCTGAGCGATCTCGAACAGCGCTGGCAGGGCCAGTTCGGCGCGCAGATGGAGCGCGTGTTCTTTTTTGCCTGGTTACGCAGCAAATTCGGCGCACGCATCTACCATAACAACCGTCAGTTGCGCACCGCGCCGCTGCTGCTGATCAATCACTCGGATTTACCGCTGGAGCCGCACCTTTGGCTCTGCGCCTGGCTGATCAGCAGCGCCGATTGCCCGGTGCAGGTGTTCGACTGGCCGCTGCCGGCCGGAGAGCTGGCACTGGCAACCGATACCCTGCAAGCCCGTGGCGTACTGCTGTATTCCAGCAAAGCCCTGAACCTTGCGCAGCTACCGAAACTGTTGAATGGCGTCAGCTGCCCGAAACTGATTGCCGGACCCACGGTGTGCATTCACCACGCCGAGTTGTCCGCAAAGACTTCCGACTTCGCTGATCTGCTCCTGGCCGAAGATCCTCTTTCGGCGCATCGGGTACTCATTCAGCGTGGGTTGATTTAATGATTCAGACAGAGACCGACATGCAATTGATCTGGCTGCGCAGCGACCTGCGCCAACACGACAACACCGCCCTCGCGGCCGCCGCCGAGCGTGGCCCGACCGTGGCTGTGTACCTGTTGAGCCCGCTGCAATGGCAGGAACATGACGACGCGCCGTGCAAGATCGATTTCTGGCTGCGCAATTTGCGCGATTTGAGCAAAAGCCTGGGTGCCCTGAACATCCCGCTCCTGATCCGCACCGCGCCTCACTGGGATCAGGCACCCGCCGTGCTGCTCGAACTGTGCCAACAACTGAAGATCGAGGCCGTGCACGTCAACGAGGAATACGGCATCAACGAAAGCCGTCGCGACGAGGCCGTTGCCGAGGCGTTGCAAGCCGAAGGCATCACCTTCCACAGCTACCTCGACCAATTGCTGTTCAAACCCGGCAGCGTACTGACCAAAACCGGCACTTACTTTCAGGTGTTCAGCCAGTTCCGCAAGGTCTGCTACGAGCGCCTGCACCGCTCGATGCCGTCGCTGAAACAGGCCCCGGGCAAACAGCAAGCGCTGAACATCGCCAGCGATCCCGTACCAGAAGCCATCGAAGGGTTCCCGACACCGGTCGAATCCCTGCGCGCCCTGTGGCCCGCCGGTGAAGCCGAGGCCCGACGCCGCCTCGACACGTTCGCCGATGCGCAGATCGACTACTACAAGAGCGAACGCGACTTCCCGGCCAAACCCGGCACCAGCCAGCTCTCGGCTTGTCTGGCCGCTGGCGTGATCTCCCCGCGCCAATGCCTGCACGCCGCCCTGCAAAGCAATCAGGGCGAATTCGAAAGCGGCAAGGTCGGGGCTGTCACCTGGATCAACGAACTGCTGTGGCGCGAGTTCTACAAACACATCCTCGTCGGTTACCCACGGGTTTCACGCCATCGCGCATTCCGCCCGGAAACCGAGGCCCTGGCCTGGCGCGATGCGCCTGCGGATCTGGCCGCCTGGCAGGAAGCCCGCACCGGTTTGCCGATCATCGACGCGGCCATGCGCCAATTGCTGGAAACCGGCTGGATGCACAACCGCCTGCGAATGGTGGTGGCGATGTTTCTGACCAAGAACCTGCTGATCGACTGGCGCGAAGGCGAGCGTTTCTTCATGCGCCACCTGATCGACGGCGACCTGGCCGCCAACAACGGCGGCTGGCAGTGGAGCGCCTCGACCGGCACCGATTCGGCGCCGTACTTCCGGATCTTCAACCCGGTCAGTCAGTCGGAAAAATTCGACAGCGAAGGCTTGTTCATCAAGCACTGGCTTCCGGAACTGGCCGGCCTGAACAAGAAAGAAGTCCACAACCCGGCCAGTGCCGGCGGTTTGTTCGGCGTGGCGGACTATCCGGCGCCGATCGTCAATCTGAGCGCATCACGGGAACGGGCGCTGACAGCGTTCAAGAACCTGCCGTCACGCGCGTCTCAAGGAGAGAGCGATGAGTGAATTTCTGCGCAGTTTCGCCCAGCGGTTCGCACAGTTGAACAAAGACAACTTGCGCACCCTGGACGAGCTGTACAGCGAGGACATTCATTTCACCGACCCGCTACACGAAGTGCAGGGGCTGACGAACCTGCGCGCTTACTTCAGTGAGTTGTACGCCAACGTCAACGAACTGCGCTTCGATTTCCACGGCTTCGACCAGATCAGCGACGGCGAAGGCTATCTGCGTTGGGTCATGAGCTACCGCCACCCGCGTCTGAGCGGTGGGCAACTGATACGCGTCGCGGGCTGCTCGCACCTGCTCTGGAGCGACAAGGTTTACCGCCACCGGGATTACTTCGATGCCGGAGCGCTGCTTTATGAACATTTACCCGTATTGGGCCGGGTGATCGCCTGGCTGAAAAGGAGATTGGGATGAGTCGTACAGCTCCACGGCGATATTGGCTGACCGGTGCCAGCAGTGGCATCGGTGCAGCATTGGCAGAAGAAATCCTCAAGACCGGTGCACATCTGGCGGTGAGTTCCCGTCAGGTCGCACCGCTCAAAGTGCTGTCGCAACGTTATCCGGGACAGGTACTGGTGGTGCCCGGCGATCTGACCAACAGTCAGACCGTGCGTGAAATCGGCGAACAGATCGCAGCGGACTGGGGCTCGCTGGACTCGGTGATCCTCAACGCCGGCACCTGCGAATACGTCGACGCCCGTCAATTCGACGCGTCGATCATCGAACACGTAGTACGCACCAACCTGCTCGCCAGCAGCTATTGCATCGAAGCCGCCCTGCCGTTGCTGCGCAACGGTACGGCACCGCATCTGGTGGGGATGGCCAGCTCGGTGACCTATGTGCCGTTGCCCCGCGCCGAAGCCTATGGCGCGTCGAAGGCCGGGCTGCGCTATCTGTTCGAATCCCTGCGCATTGACCTGGCGGCCGAAGGCATTGAAGTCACGGTAATCAGTCCAGGCTTCGTCGACACGCCCCTGACCGCCAAAAATGACTTCCCGATGCCGCTCAGTTGGCCTGTGGATAAAGCCGCGCGGCATATCTTCGCCAAGCTGAAGGACCGGCCGCTTGAGATCGCTTTCCCGGCGCTGTTCATCGCGGCCCTGTGGCCACTGTCGAAAATGCCCGCGCGGGTACAACTGGCGATCGGCAAGCGCATGGTGCGCAGCAACCCGCCGCTCAAGGATGCAACATGAAAATCGCCATTATCGGCAGTGGCATCGCAGGATTGACCTGCGCATACCTGCTTGCTCGCCGACATGACATCACCGTGTTCGAAGCCGACGCCCGGGTCGGCGGTCATACGCACACGGTGCCGGTCACCGTGGACGGGCGCGAGTATGCGGTGGACACCGGCTTCATCGTGTTCAACGACTGGACGTATCCGAACTTCATTCGTTTGCTCGGCCAGTTGGGCGTGGCCTTCAAGCCCACCGAGATGAGTTTTTCGGTCAACGATCCGGACACAGGCCTGGAATACAACGGCAACAACCTCAACAGCCTGTTCGCCCAACGCAGCAATCTGCTGTCCCCCGGATTCTGGGGCATGTTGCGCGATATCCTGCGTTTCAATAAAGAAGCCCGGCGCGACCTTGTCGAACAGCGGATCACCGCGGACACCACACTCGACGATTACCTCAAGGCCGGCGCTTACGGCGAGCGCTTCATCCTGCATTACATCGTGCCGATGGGCGCAGCGATCTGGTCGATGCCGATGGCCGAGATGCTCAATTTTCCATTGCAGTTCTTCGTGCGGTTTTTTGAGAATCACGGATTGCTGTCGGTCAGCAACCGTCCGCAATGGCAGGTCATCGAGGGCGGCTCCAGTGCCTACATCGCGCCGCTGACCGCATCGTTCAAGGAGCGTATCCGCCTGAACTGCCCGGTGGGCCGGATCGATCGCGATGCGCACGGCGTGGTTATCCACAGCCCGGCCGGCATCGAACGTTTCGACAAAGTGGTGCTGGCCTGCCACAGCGACCAGGCACTGCGACTGCTGGGAAATCCTGACGATAAAGAACGGGAAATCCTCGGCGCCCTGCCCTATGCCGACAACGAAGTGGTGCTGCACACCGATACCCGCCTGCTGCCCACACGCAAACGGGCCTGGGCCAGCTGGAACTATCGCCTCGGCGGAGCCGGTCATACCCGGGCGGCCGTGACCTACGACATGAACATTCTGCAAGGCATCCAGAGCGACACCACGTTCTGCGTCAGCCTCAACCAGAGCGCTGGCATCACGCCGTCCAAAGTGCTGGCGCGCTTCACCTACGCCCACCCGCAATTCAGCCTCGCGGCGGTGACGGCACAGCAGCGCTGGGCTGAAATCGACGGCGCGCAACACACGCATTACTGCGGCGCCTATTGGGCCAACGGTTTTCATGAGGACGGCGTGGTCAGCGCCCTGCGCGTGGCCGCAGCCTTTGGAGAAAGTCTGTGAACAGCGCGCTCTACAGTGGCTGGATTGCCCATCGGCGATTCGCACCGCGCCGTCATCAATTCCGTTACCGGATCGGCATGCTGTATCTGGATCTGGCTGAACAGGAAGCGGTGCTGGGCCTGTCCCGACTGGCAGGCGCCAGCCGCTTTGCACCGTTTTCATTCCGCGAAACCGATTACCTGAAAACCTTCACCGGCCGGGGCGTGCGCCTGAGCGATGCGGTGCGCCAGCTTGTCGGCGAAGCCCTGGGCCATGCGCCGCAAGGTTCGATCTGCCTGCTGACCCAGCCACGCAGCTGGGGCCTGTCGTTCAACCCGGTGAGTTTTTTCTATTGCCACGAGGCCGACGGCCAACTGGCGGCGATTCTCTGCGAAGTCAGCAATACCCCGTGGCGCGAGCGTTTTCACTACGTGTTGCCGGCCAGAGCGCCCAGCAATCTGCAGGACTTTCACCAGCACTTTGCCGTGGCCAAGGCCTTTCATGTGTCGCCGTTCCTGCCGCCGGATCTGGAATACCGCATGAGCTTCAGCCCTGCCGCGCAGGTCCTGGGTGTGCACATGGCCGACTGGCAAGGCGAGCAAAAACTGTTCGACGCCACCCTCGACCTGCGACGTGAACCCCTTGATCGACACCACTTGCACCGGCACCTGTGGCGCTTTCCCTGGATGACCGCCAAGACCGCGCTGGCGATCTATTGGCAGGCGTTGCGCCTGTTGCTCAAGCGCACCCCGGTGTTTGCCCACCAGCGCGCCGACGACCGTTTTCGAACCGCCACCGTACCGACCGAGGAACGCCACCATGAAATCCACTAGCGTCTCGGCCAGAGCCAGCCTGCTCAGCCCCCATGGCCTGAGCGGTTCGCTGCTGCGCCGGGGAGTACTGCGCCAGCTGGAGCAGCTCAAACAGGGCCAACTGATCGTCATCGAGGACGGCGAGCGCCACGTCTTCGGCACGCCGGGCAGCGCCCTGGTGGGCGAGATTCAAGTTCTGGATCCGGCCGTCTGGGGCCTGGTCGCCGGCAATGGTTCGATCGGTGCGGGTGAAGCTTTCATCCATGGCTACTGGCGCTCGCCGGACCTGACGGCCGTGGTGCGGGTCTTCGTCAGCAACCTTGAAGTGCTCGACGGGATGGAAGGTGGCCTGGCCCGGCTCGGTCGCCCGCTGGTGCGCGGGCTGCACTGGCTCAACCGCAATACGCGCAAGGGCTCGCAGAAAAACATCGCCGCTCATTACGATCTGGGCAATGACCTGTTCGAGCAGTTTCTCGACCCGACCATGATGTATTCGGCCGCGCAGTTCCTCAGCCCTGACGACAGCCTGGAGCAGGCGCAACTGAACAAGCTGGAGCGGATCTGCCAGAAACTCGCGCTCAAGCCCGGCGACCATCTGCTGGAAATCGGCACCGGTTGGGGCAGCATGGCGCTTTACGCAGCGCAGCACTACGGCTGCAAAGTCACCACCACGACGCTGTCGAAGGAGCAGTTCGCCTTCACCGCGGCCCGCATCGAACGCCTCGGCTTGCAGGATCAGGTGACGCTGCTGCTCAAGGATTACCGTGATCTCACCGGCCAGTACGACAAACTGGTGTCGATCGAAATGATCGAGGCGGTCGGCCACCGCTTCCTGCCGACCTATTTCAAGCAATGCGCGCAGCTGCTCAAGAGCAACGGCCTGATGCTGCTACAAGCGATCACCATCCGCGAACAGCGTTACGAACAGGCCCGCCGTGGCGTGGACTTCATCCAGCGCTACATTTTCCCCGGCGGTGCCCTGCCCTGCGTACAGAAAATGCTCGAAATCGTCGGCCGCGACACCGACATGAACCTGCTGCACATGGAAGACTTCGGCCTGCATTACGCCCGCACCCTGCGTCTGTGGCACGAGAACTTTCGCCATGCTCACGGCCGTCTGACCGAACTGGGCTATGACGATTACTTCCTGAGGCTGTGGGAGTTCTACCTGTGTTACTGCGAGGGCGGATTTCTCGAACGCACCATTGGCACTGCACAGCTGGTGCTGGCGAAACCGGCGGCAATGACCGCGCCTTTGCTGGGCCGTTTCGATGCTTGAACGGTTGGCCAACGCGGTGCTATTCCAGATCGGCTGGCTGGCCTGCGTGCTCGGTGGTAACAGTTTGTGGTTGCTGCTGGCGCTGACGGTGCTGGTGATTCATCTGTGCTGGATCAGCAGTTGGGCGCAGGAAGGCCGATTGATCCTCAGCGTGGTGATCATCGGCACGGCGGTGGACAGCGTGTTGCGCGGTTTCGGGGTTTTCGAGTTCAAGGACCTGTCACCGCTGATTCCGCTGTGGCTGATGTTGTTGTGGGCGTTATTTGCCACGACATTGCGTCATTGCCTGCAATGGAGCGCGAGTCCGTGGTGGCTGGCCAGCCTGCTGGGGGCGGCAGGTGGCGCGCTGTCCTATGGCGCCGGCGGACGACTCGCCGGCGTGCAGTTTCCTTTCGGTGAGTTACCGACTCTGATCGGCATCGCGCTGCTGTGGGCGTTGCTGTTTCCGCTGCTGCACCAATTGTCCCGACGGCTGGCGCGCTAAACGCCTGTCAGGCCTTTCACACGCTCACCGGCCACTGCCGTACACTGGCGCCATGAAAACCATTCCCCATCGGCAAATCGCCGAGCCCGTGGTCACCTGCTCGACCTGCGCAGCCTGTTGTTGCCAGCTCGAAGTGATGCTGATCACCGACACCGGCGTACCCGAGCGTTTTATCGATACCGACGATTGGGGTGGTGAGGTGATGCTGCGTCTGGACGACGGCTGGTGCGCGGCGCTGGATCGCGACACGATGATGTGCACGATTTACGAGAAGCGTCCGCTGATCTGCCGCGAGTTCGAAATGGGCGCACCGGAATGCATCGACGAACGCCAGGGAATTGCCACGGCGTATCGCTGAATAAAAAAAGGAGCGCCAGGCGCTCCTTTTTTATGGGGCTTACTTTCTGGGGGCTTATAGCGGCATCGTGTAATGCAATGCGTAGCTTTCGACCCCATCGTTGTCGCTGCTCAGACCGGCGTTGGAATAGTGCGTCGCACGGATCCCCACCTCATGCCCGCCATTGAAGCGCAGGCCGAAACCGATACGGTCTTCGAACTGGAAAGAACCGCCGAGCTTGTTGTCTTCGTACTCGGTGTTGGAGAACAGCGCCACGCCGATCCCCGCCTCGACATACGGTTTGACCGACTGACCGGCAAACTCGTAAACAAACACCGGCGAGAACGACAGGCTGTTGTTGCTGGAGGTCTTGTCACCTTCCCAATAGGTATAGGCGCCGCTCCAGTAACCGGTCAGACGACCGACGTCACTTTGCAGCCAGCTCTTGTCCCAGTCGAAATTCATGCCCAGGCGATAAGTCATCGTCGAATCGCTGGTGGCACCCACTGCAAACTCGACGCCAGCAGCCTGTGCGGTAAAACTTTGCCCCATCAGTGCAGCCGCAATCGCGGCCAAGCAGAATAGTCGCTTCACGTTGAAACTTCCTTTTCCGGAACGATCGTTTGGTTTTTCTAGGTCACTCTGCGCTATAGAAATCTGCGCTTGGTCAGAAGTTCAGCTGACTTTTTAGATATTTCACATTTTTTTTACAAGGTGAATTTTTCGACGTCGCCGGCGACTTGGCCCAACAGGGCCAGCGTGTTGCGCAAAGACTCGGGATCGGCGCTGGTCCAGAATCTGACCGGTCGGTTCGGCCCTTCGGCGAGCAGATCCCGCTCGGCCAGCAGCCGCTGCAATTGGCGGGCTACTGCCGCGCCGGTGTCGATCAGGCTGATGCTCTCGGGGATCATCGACTTGAGCATCGGCTTGAGAAACGGATAGTGGGTGCAGCCCAGAATGATCGTGTCGCAACCGTTCGCCAGTAGCGGATCGACGTAGTGCTTGAGCAATGCACGCAACTCGGGGCTGTGAAGATCGCCGCTTTCAATCCGCTCGACAAGTCCGGGGCACGGCTGCGTGATGACCCGCACATCCGTGGCAAAACGATCGAGCAGCGCTGCAAACTTCGCACTCTGCAAAGTGCCGGTAGTGGCTAGCACGCCCACCACGCCGCTGCGGGTGGCGGCGGCGGCCGGTTTGACCGCCGGCTCCATGCCGACAATCGGCCACTCGGGAAAGTCCCGGCGCAAATCAGCGACGCCGGCCACGGTCGCGGTGTTGCACGCGATCACCAGCGCCTTGGCGCCCTGCTCGCGGAAAAAACCGGCCATCACGCTGCAACGCTGGCGGATGAATTCCGGAGTTTTCTCGCCATAAGGAATATGGCCGCAATCGCCGAGGTACAGCAGCGATTCATTCGGTAGCAGTTGCTGGATTTCCGCCAGCACCGACAGACCGCCGACGCCGGAATCGAAGACGGCAATCGGCGCTTCACGCATGCTGCGAACCACAGACGCTGCAACCCGGATCGCGCTTGACCCGCAGCTCACGGAATCGCGAGCCCAGCGCATCGATCAACAGCAGACGACCCACCAGTGGCTCGCCAAAATCTGCCAGCAACTTCAAGGCTTCCAGCGCTTGCAGGCTGCCGACCAGACCGACCAGCGGCCCGACCACGCCGGCTTCGCTGCAAGTCAGTTCGGCTTCGCTGCCGTGGCCGTACAGGCAGTGGTAGCACGGGCTCTCGGCGCGGCGCGGGTCGAACACCGAAAGTTGTCCTTCGAGGCGAATCGCCGCGCCGCTGACCAATGGCTTGCGCGCGGCCACGCACGCGGCGTTGACCGCTTCGCGGGTGGAGAAATTGTCCGAGCAGTCGAGCACCAGATCCACCGACGCCACGGCTGCGGCGAGAGAATCTTCGTCCAGCGCCTGACGATGGGGCACCAGTTTGATTTCAGGATTGATCGCGCTCAGGCGCTTGAGCGCCGAGTCGACCTTGGTCATGCCGACGCTGTCGGTGTCGTGAATGATCTGGCGTTGCAGGTTGGTCAGGTCGACCGTGTCGAAATCCGCCAGGTGCAATTCACCAACACCCGCCGCCGCCAGGTACAGCGCCACCGGCGCGCCGAGACCGCCGAGGCCGACGATCAATACCCGGCTGTCCTTGAGCTTCAACTGGCCATCGATGTCGATGTGTTGCAGCAGGATCTGCCGACTGTAGCGCAACAATTCCTGATCATTCAGCACGGCAGGCGCCCCAGGCTGATCCGTTGATGGCCGCCCAGATCGGTGCGGCTGTGGACTTCGTCGAAACCGTGCGTCAGCAACAGATCGCGCACGGCTTCGGCTTGATCATAGCCGTGTTCGAGCATCAGCCAGCCGCCGGCTTCCAGATGGGCCGGCGCCTGGGCGATGATCAAGCGCAGATCGTCGAGCCCGTCGATGCCGGCCACCAAGGCGCTTTCCGGCTCGAAGCGCACATCGCCTTCCACCAGATGCGGATCGGCCGCGCGAATGTACGGCGGGTTACTGATGATCAACTCGAAACGCTTGCCTTCGAGGGCGCTGAACCAGTGGCTGCTCAGCACCGTGGCGTTGTTCAAGTGCAGGCGCTGGCGATTGCGTTCGGCCAGGGCCACCGCTTCCAGCACGCGATCCACGGCGGTGACTTTCCACGCCGGGCGCTCGCTGGCCAGAGCCAGGGCAATCGCCCCGCTGCCGGTGCCCAGATCGAGAACTTTGGCCGGGGTCGCCGGCAGCAATTCCAGTGCGGCTTCCACCAGCAGTTCGGTGTCCGGGCGCGGGATCAGCGTGTGCGGCGCGACTTCCAGATCCAGCTTCCAGAAACCCTGCTGACCCAGAATGTAGGCGACCGGCTCGCCGCTGCGACGACGTTGCAGGTACTCGGCAAAAACCAGTGCGGCTTCGCTGGGCACGATGCGCTCGGGCCAGGTGTGGAGAAAACTGCGCGACTTGCCCAGCGCGGCGGCCAGAAGCAATTCGGCGTCCAGACGCGCGGTGGGCGAGTCCGGCAGTTCGGCGGCGCGCAACAGGCTGGCGATGATGGTCATTTACTCACCTATCGCTGCGAGCTGGTCGGCCTGGTATTCGGCCAACAACGGCTCGATCACCGCTTCGACGCCACCGGCGAGGATTTCGTCGAGGGAATACAGGGTCAGGTTGACGCGGTGGTCGGTGACCCGGCCCTGGGCAAAGTTGTAGGTACGGATGCGCTCGGAGCGGTCACCGGAACCCACCAGCAATTTACGTTCGCTGGCGATGGCGTTGGCCGCCGCCGCCGTCTGCTGGTCGTTGAGTTTGGCCGCCAGCCAGGCCATCGCCCGGGCACGGTTCTTGTGCTGGGAACGTTCTTCCTGGCACTCGACAACGGTGCCGGTCGGGATGTGGGTGATGCGGATCGCCGAGTCGGTGGTGTTGACGTGCTGACCACCGGCCCCGGAGGAGCGGTAAGTGTCGACGCGCAAATCCGCCGGGTTGATCTCGATGGCTTCGCGCTCGTCCGGCTCAGGCAATACCGCCACGGTGCAGGCCGAGGTGTGGATTCGGCCCTGGGATTCGGTGGCGGGTACACGCTGTACGCGGTGCGCGCCGGATTCGAATTTCAGCTTGCCGTAAACATTGTCGCCTTCGATGCGGGCGATGACTTCTTTATAGCCGCCGTGTTCGCCTTCGTTTTCCGAGAGTATCTCCACGCGCCAGCCACGCCGTTCGGCGTAACGCGAGTACATGCGGAACAGGTCGCCGGAGAAGATCGCCGCCTCGTCGCCACCGGTGCCGGCGCGGATTTCGAGAAACACGTTGCGCCCGTCGTTGGGATCCTTGGGCAGCAACATGCGTTGCAGGTCAGATTCCAGCGTGATCAGCAACTCCTTGGCTTCGCGGACTTCTTCCACGGCCATTTCACGCATGTCCGGGTCGCTGTCCTTGAGCAGCGCCTGCGCGCCTTCAAGATCGCTTTGTACGCCGAGCAGCTTTTTATAGCCTTGTACCACCGGCTCAAGTTCGGCGTATTCCTTGGAATAGGCGCGGAATTTGGTCTGGTCGGAAATGACTTCGCCGTCGCCGAGCAGCGCGGTCAGTTCCTCGAAACGGTCCTGGAGAATGTCCAGCTTATTGAGCAGTGACGCTTTCATTGCGGTTTTTTATCCGAAAAGCTATCCGGTGAGCCCTCGAGGGCAAAGAGTTCCTGAGCCATGGCCAGCGCATCGAGGCGGCCTTCGGCAGAAAGCTTTTTCAACTGCACGCTCGGGGCGTGCAGGAGTTTGTTGGTCAGGCCACGGGCCAGTTGCCCGAGCACGTCTTCGGCGTTGCCGCCATTGGCCAGCAGGCGCAGGGCCTTTTGCAGTTCTTCGTCGCGCAGGCGTTCGCTCTGTTGACGATAGGCCTTGAGCACGTCGACCGCCGCCAGCTCGCGCAGGCGCACCATGAAATCGTCGGCGCCGACCGAAACCATCTCTTCAGCCGCCTGCGCTGCACCCTGACGGCTCTTGAGGTTTTCGGCGACCACTTCGTGCAGATCGTCGACGCTATAGAGGTAAACGTCGTCGAGTTCGCCGACTTCTGGCTCGATGTCACGGGGAACGGCGATGTCGACCATGAAGATCGGCTTGTGCTTGCGCAACTTCAGCGCGCTTTCCACCGCGCCCTTGCCGAGGATCGGCAACTGACTGGCGGTAGAACTGATGACGATGTCGCTGCGCACCAGTTCGGCCGGGATGTCCGAGAGCAACACCGCGTGGGCACCGAACTGTTCGGCCAGCAGGCTGGCGCGCTCGAGCGTCCGGTTGGCGACCACGATGCGCTTGACCCCCAGTTCATGCAGGTGACGGGCGACCAGGGTGATGGTCTCGCCGGCGCCG
The DNA here is from genome assembly GCF_059423925.1 of Pseudomonas sp. GW458-11-26-14-LB4. Taxonomy (NCBI): domain Bacteria; kingdom Pseudomonadati; phylum Pseudomonadota; class Gammaproteobacteria; order Pseudomonadales; family Pseudomonadaceae; genus Pseudomonas; species Pseudomonas sp. GW458-11-26-14-LB4. Next base: position 41,071 of record NZ_JBWKYU010000018.1, on the reverse strand, counting down.
ATCAGCAGGGCCTGGCTGCGTTGCAAGTCGCTGAAAATCTGTTTGGCCAGGCTAACGGCGGCAAACGCCACGGACACCGGGTTCTCACCGATCGCGGTGTCGGTACGCACTTGCTTGGCGGCGTTGAAGGTCGCCTGAAACAGTCGCCCGAGCAGCGGCCCGATGGTGCCGGCCTCGCGGGCAACGGCGTAGGCCGATTTCATCTGGCCGAGAATCTGCGGTTCGCCCAGCACCAGCGAGTCGAGCCCGGAGGCGACGCGCATCATGTGACGAACTGCCGCATCATCCTCATGCACATAAGCACTCGCGCGCAGCTCATCGAGGCTTAAATGATGATAGTCGGCCAGCCAGCGCAGCACGATATCGGCCGAAAGCTGATCCTGTTCTATATACAGCTCACTGCGATTGCAGGTGGAGAGGATCGCAGCTTCGCGGCTGTCGGTGAGTCGGCAGAGCTGCTGCAAGGCCTCCACCAGCTGCTCAGGGGTAAAGGCCACGCGCTCGCGGACGTCTACTGAAGCAGTCTTGTGGTTGATACCGAGTGCAAGGAAGGCCATTCAAGGTCGCTGATGGTGACGTGAAGCCGGCAATTGTCCTACTTCGTCAGATTCAGAACAACTACCGCTGACTATTGTCCCAATTGTCGGCCCCTATAATGGCCACAATCGAGACTCGGTTATGTTTGGCCGAAGGCTTGTGTCATGATGATCCGACCGCAGGTTAGTCGTCCTCTTCCTATATGAATAGATCTTCCGCGTTGCTCCTCGCTTTTGTCTTCCTCAGCGGCTGCCAGGCCTTGGCCCCCGTTTCGCAGGACGGTGCCTCACCGGTCGAAGACACCACGCCGGCCCCTGAAAAGCCCAAGGTTTACAGCTCGTTCAGCCAGGAAACGGTGTTCAGCCTGCTGAGCGCCGAGCTCGCTGGCCAGCGCAATCGTTTCGACATTGCCTTGGACAACTACGTGACCCAGGCCATCAACACCCAGGACCCGGGCGTTTCCGAGCGTGCGTTCCGCATCGCCGAGTATCTGGGTGCCGATCAGCCGGCTCTCGATACCGCGCTGATCTGGGCGAAAAACGCCCCGGACGACCTCGAAGCGCAACGCGCCGCCGCCGTGCAACTGGCTCGCGCCGGGCGTTATGACGACTCGATGGTCTATATGGAGAAAGTCCTGCAGGGCAAAGGCGACACCCATTTCGACTTCCTCGCGCTGTCGGCCGCCGATACCGATCAGGAAACCCGCAACGGCCTGATGAAAAGCTTCGACCGCCTGTTGCAGCGTCACCCGAACAACAATCAGCTGATTTTCGGCAAGGCCCTGCTGATGCAGCAGGATGGCGACACCAAGGGTGCGCTGACCCTGCTCGAAGACAATCCGCCGGAAGACGGCGAGATCGCCCCGATCCTGCTGCGCGCACGCCTGCTGCAAGGGCTGAATCGTGGCGACGAAGCCTTGCCGCTGTTGCAGAAAAGCATCAAGAAATACCCGGACGACAAGCGACTGCGCCTGACCTACGCGCGGATGCTGGTGGAACAGGACCGGATGGACGACGCCAAGGTCGAGTTCTCCACCCTGGTTCAGCAATACCCGGAAGACGACGAACTGCGTTATTCCCTGGCGCTGGTCTGCCTGGAAGCCAAGGCCTGGGACGAGGCCAAGGGCTATCTGGAAGACCTGATCGCCCGGGAAAGCCATGTCGATTCGGCGCACCTGAACCTGGGCCGCATTGCCGAAGAACGCAACGACCCGCAAGGCGCGCTCATCGAGTACGCCCAGGTCGGCCCGGGCAACGACTATCTGCCGGCGCAGCTGCGTCAGGCCGATATTCTGATGAACAACGGCAAGACCGCCGAAGCCCAGAGCAAACTGGCCGCCGAGCGTGACGAGCAGCCGGATTACGCGATCCAGTTGTACCTGATCGAAGCCGAAACCCTGTCCGCCAACAATCAGGGCGACAAGGCCTGGAAAGTCCTGCAACAAGCGTTGCAGCAATACCCGGACGATCTGAATCTGCTTTACACCCGTGCAATGCAGGCGGAAAAACGCAATGACCTGGCGCAGATGGAAAAAGACCTGCGCCTGATCATCAAGCGCGATCCGGACAACGCCATGGCCCTCAACGCCCTCGGCTACACCCTGTCCGACCGCACCACCCGCTACGCTGAAGCCAAGGCGCTGATCGAGCAGGCGCACCAGATCAACCCGGAAGACCCGGCGGTTCTCGACAGCCTCGGCTGGGTGAACTTCCGCATGGGCAATCTGGAAGACGCCGAGAAATACCTGCGTCAGGCCCTTGAGCGCTTCCCCGATCACGAAGTCGCCGCGCACCTGGGCGAAGTGCTGTGGGCCAAGGGCAAGCAGCGCGAAGCGAAACAAATCTGGGGCAAGTTCCTCAAGGACCAGCCTGACAGCACCATCCTGCGCAGCACCATCAAGCGCCTGACCGGATCCGAGACTCTTTAACTCATGTTTTTGCGCCACGTCATAGTTTTCAGCTTCATCGCCCTGCTCGCCGGTTGCGCGGGTTTCGGCGCTCGTGAATCGGTCGAAGGCCACGGCAATCCGGGCCAATGGCGCGAACACAAACAGCAATTGACCGGCCTCGACGGCTGGCAGATCGACGGCAAGATCGGCATCCGCGCCCCGAAAGACTCGGGCAGCGGCACGCTGTTCTGGCTGCAACGTCAGGACTACTACGACATTCGTCTGTCCGGCCCGCTGGGTCGTGGCGCCGCTCGGCTGACCGGCCGTCCGGGCGCGGTGTCGCTGGAAGTGGCGAATCAGGGCCGTTATGAAGCGCCGACTCCGGAAGCACTGGTCGAAGAACAACTGGGCTGGAAACTGCCGGTCTCGCATCTGGCCTGGTGGGTTCGCGGCCTCCCGGCACCGGACAGCAAAAGCCGTCTGACTCTGGACGGCAACAGCCGTCTGGCCAATCTGGATCAGGATGGCTGGCAGGTCGAATACCTCAGCTATGCCGAACAGAACGGTTACTGGCTGCCCGAGCGGATCAAGCTGCACGGCACCGACCTGGACGTGACGCTGGTCATCAAGACCTGGCAACCGCGCAAATTGGGGCAATAACGCATGACCGCTCCACGCCTCACTCTGCCCTCGCCGGCCAAACTCAATCTGATGCTGCACATTCTCGGTCGCCGTGAAGACGGTTATCACGAGTTGCAGACGCTTTTTCAGTTCCTCGACTACGGCGACGAAATCACCTTCGCCGTGCGTGACGACGGCGTGATTCGCCTGCACACCGAATTCGACGGCGTGCCCCACGACAGCAACCTGATCGTGCGCGCGGCGAAGAAACTGCAGGAACAATCCGGCTGCTCGCTCGGCATCGACATCTGGATCGACAAGATCCTGCCGATGGGCGGCGGCATCGGGGGTGGCAGTTCGAACGCGGCCACCACCCTGCTCGGCCTCAATCACTTGTGGCAACTGGGTTGGGATGAAGATCGCCTGGCTGCACTGGGTCTCACACTGGGCGCGGACGTGCCGGTGTTCGTGCGTGGCCACGCAGCTTTCGCCGAAGGTGTCGGCGAGAAACTGACCCCGGTCGAGCCCGCCGAACCGTGGTACGTCGTGCTCGTTCCGCAAGTCTCTGTTAGTACGGCAGAAATTTTTTCAGATCCATTGTTGACACGTAACACGCCGCCCATTAAAGTGCGCCCCGTTCCCGAGGGAAACAGTCGAAATGACTGCTTGCCGGTGGTCTCGAGGCGTTATCCAGAAGTACGTAACGCATTGAATTTGTTAGGTAATTTTACCGAAGCAAAACTCACCGGAACTGGAAGTTGTGTGTTTGGGGGCTTCCCAAGCAAAGCTGAAGCTGATAAAGTCTCGGCCCTTCTGACAGAGACCCTTACAGGGTTTGTAGCGAAAGGAAGCAACGTTTCGATGTTGCATCGCAAGCTGCAAAGTCTGCTCTAAAGGAACCAAGTGCCCGGCACTTGCAAGCAACAGATACAGGGGCGTCGCCAAGCGGTAAGGCAGCAGGTTTTGATCCTGCCATGCGTTGGTTCGAATCCAGCCGCCCCTGCCATTTTCCTATACTCATCCAGGTATACCCTCAGCCTTCAGGTACTGCGCGTGTCCAAGATGATGGTCTTTACGGGGAACGCTAACCCCGATCTGGCTCGGCGTGTCGTACGTCAGCTGCATATCCCTCTCGGTGACATCTCTGTCGGTAAATTTTCCGACGGTGAAATTACAGCCGAGATCAATGAAAACGTTCGTGGTAAAGACGTCTTCATTATTCAGCCGACTTGCGCTCCGACCAACGATAACCTGATGGAACTGGTAGTGATGGCTGATGCCTTCCGCCGCTCCTCGGCTACTCGTATCACTGCTGTTATTCCTTATTTTGGTTATGCCCGTCAGGATCGCCGTCCGCGTTCCGCACGTGTGGCTATCAGCGCGAAAGTCGTTGCTGACATGCTCACCGTAGTCGGCATCGACCGTGTTCTCACGGTTGATCTGCATGCTGACCAGATTCAGGGTTTCTTCGATATTCCGGTAGATAACATCTACGGCTCCCCGGTTCTGGTGGATGACATCGAAGATCAGCGCTTCGAGAACCTGATGATCGTGTCCCCGGACATTGGTGGCGTCGTGCGTGCACGTGCCGTTGCCAAATCCCTGGGCGTGGATCTCGGGATCATCGACAAACGCCGTGAGAAAGCCAATCACTCTGAAGTGATGCATATCATCGGTGATGTCGAAGGGCGTACCTGCATTCTGGTCGATGACATGGTCGATACCGCCGGCACTCTGTGCCACGCGGCCAAGGCCCTGAAAGAGCATGGCGCAGCCAAGGTCTTTGCCTACTGCACACACCCTGTGCTGTCGGGTCGGGCCATCGAGAATATCGAAAATTCCGTGCTGGACGAGCTGGTGGTCACTAACACCATCCCGCTGTCCGCTGCAGCACAAGCCTGTGCACGTATCCGTCAACTGGATATCGCACCGGTTGTTGCCGAAGCGGTTCGCCGCATCAGCAATGAAGAATCGATCAGCGCGATGTTCCGTTAAGGGCCCTGCCCTTCTCGAAATGTCTCGTTGACGAAAAGCGCCCCGCCCCCGCATTCCTGCGGGGGCGGGGCTTTTTTGCCCATACCGTGTTCGGCGCTGGTCGCAAACGCCACTCGGTCATGGCTATTTTGGAGATACAAAATGAACGATTTTACTCTGAATGCTGAAGCGCGTTCCGACCTGGGGAAAGGTGCGAGCCGCCGCCTGCGTCGTCTCGCTGCCCTGGTTCCAGCTGTTGTTTACGGTGGCGACAAAGCCCCTGAATCCATCAGCATGCTGGCCAAAGAAGTTGCCAAACTGCTCGAAAACGAAGCGGCTTACAGCCACATCATCGAGCTGAACGTTGGTGGCACCAAGCAAAACGTGATCATCAAGGCTCTGCAGCGTCACCCGGCCAAAGGCCACGTGATGCACGCTGACTTCGTACGCGTTGTAGCTGGCCAGAAACTGACCGCTATCGTTCCTGTGCACTTCATCAACGAAGCTGCTCCAGTGAAGAAAGGCGGCGAAATCTCGCACGTTGTTGCCGAGATCGAAGTTTCCTGCCTGCCGAAAGATCTGCCTGAGTTCATCGAAGTCGACCTGGCTAACGCTGAAATCGGCACCATCGTTCACCTGTCCGACCTCAAAGCTCCTAAAGGCGTTGAGTTCGTTGCTCTGGCTCACGGTAACGACCTGGCTGTTGCCAACGTCCACGCTCCACGTGTTGCTCCAGAAGCTACCGAAGAAGGCGCAGCAGAGTAATTCACTCTGTCATGCCTGAGTGAGCAGGTAACATCGCGGACTGGAACGTAGCGAGAAAGCGGGCGGGAACGCGGAGTTTACATCCATGGTAAATGAGCATTTTTCGTCCACTTTCGCCGCCTTCCCTGATCGCGGCGATGTTATCCACCACTCAAAGGAAGGGCCCCTATCGTGACTGCCATCAAACTGATCGTTGGCCTGGGAAATCCAGGCGCTGAATACGAGCAGACCCGGCATAACGCAGGGGCCCTTTTTGTTGAGCGCATCGCCCACGCACAGAACGTGAATCTCGTGGCCGATCGCAAGTATTTCGGCCTGACCGGGCGCTTCTCGCATCAGGGTCAGGATGTTCGTCTGCTGATTCCCACCACCTACATGAACCGCAGCGGCCAGGCCGTGGCGGCACTCGCCGGTTTCTTCCGCATCAAGCCTGAAGAAATCCTGGTGGCGCACGACGAACTCGATCTGCCTCCGGGCGTCGCCAAACTCAAAGTCGGCGGCGGCCATGGCGGTCACAACGGGTTGCGCGACATCATTGCGCAATTGGGCAATCAGAATACGTTCCACCGCCTGCGGCTTGGCATCGGCCACCCGGGCGTCGCCAGTATGGTTTCAAATTTCGTCCTGGGTCGTGCGCCACGCGCCGAACAGGAAAAACTCGATGCCAGCATCGACTTTGCCCTCGGCGTGCTGCCGGATATCCTCGCCGGTGAATGGAACCGCGCGATGAAAAACCTGCACAGCCAGAAGGCCTGACTCTAATCCGAGGGGAAACACCATGGGATTCAATTGCGGCATCGTCGGCCTGCCTAACGTCGGCAAGTCCACCCTGTTCAACGCCCTGACCAAATCCGGGATCGCGGCCGAGAACTTCCCCTTCTGCACCATCGAGCCGAACAGCGGCATCGTGCCGATGCCGGATCCGCGTCTGGACGCTCTGGCGGCCATCGTCAATCCAAAGCGCATCCTGCCGACCACCATGGAATTCGTCGACATCGCAGGCCTGGTTGCCGGCGCGTCGAAAGGTGAGGGCCTGGGCAACAAGTTCCTGGCCAACATCCGCGAAACCGACGCGATCGCTCACGTCGTGCGCTGCTTCGAAGACGAAAACGTGATCCACGTTTCCAATAGCGTCGACCCGAAGCGCGACATCGAAATCATCGACCTGGAACTGATCTTCGCGGACCTCGACAGCTGCGAGAAGCAACTGCAGAAAGTCGCGCGCAACGCCAAGGGTGGTGACAAGGACGCAGTGGCCCAGAAGGCCCTGCTCGAGCAACTGATCCCGCACTTCACTGAAGGCAAGCCTGCACGCAGCCTGATGAAGAACATGAGCGCCGACGAAAAAGCGATCATCAAGGGCTTCCACCTGCTGACCACCAAGCCGGTCATGTACATCGCCAACGTCGCTGAAGACGGTTTCGAGAACAACCCGCACCTGGACGTGGTCAAGGCCATCGCCGAAGAAGAAGGCGCCATGGTCGTTCCGGTCTGCAACAAGATCGAAGCGGAAATCGCCGAGCTGGACGACGGTGAAGAGAAAGACATGTTCCTCGAGGCCCTGGGCCTGGAAGAGCCTGGCCTGAACCGCGTGATCCGCGCCGGCTACGAAATGCTGCACCTGCAGACCTACTTCACCGCCGGTGTCGAAGAAGTCCGCGCCTGGACCGTCCGCGTCGGTGCCACCGCACCGCAAGCCGCTGGCGTGATCCACACCGACTTCGAGAAAGGCTTCATCCGCGCCGAAGTGATCGCCTACAACGACTTCATCCAGTACAAGGGCGAAGCGGGCACCAAGGAAGCCGGTAAATGGCGTCTGGAAGGCAAGGACTACATCGTCAAAGACGGCGACGTGATGCACTTCCGCTTCAACGTGTAAAAGCTGCACCCATGAAAAAGCCGCGTTTGATACGCGGCTTTTTTGTGCCTGAAATTCGGCCCGTCAGGCCTTTTTGGTTCTCGGCAGGAAGATCGCCAGCACCCCGAACAGCGGCAGGAACGAGCACAGGAAGTACACGTATTCGATGCCGTGAATGTCCGCGAGATGACCGAGCAACGCCGCGCCAATCCCGCCGAAGCCGAACATCAGACCGAAGAACACCCCGGCAATCATCCCGACATTGCCCGGCACCAGCTCCTGCGCGTACACCACGATCGCCGAGAACGCCGAAGCGAGGATGAAGCCGATCACCACGCTCAGGACAGTGGTCCAAAACAGATCGACATGCGGCATCAGCAGCGTGAACGGTGCCACGCCGAGGATCGAGAACCAGATCACCGCCTTACGCCCGATCTTGTCGCCAATCGGCCCGCCGAAGAACGTGCCCGCCGCCACTGCTCCGAGGAACAGGAACAGATGCAGCTGGGAACTGGCCACCGACAGGTCGAACTTCTCGATCAGGTAGAAGGTGAAGTAACTGGTCAGGCTGGCCATGTAGAAATACTTGGAGAACACCAGCAACCCGAGCACCACCAACGCGCTGATCACTCTGCCCTTCGACAGTCCATGAGTGGCGGCCTGGCCAGCCTTGAGCTTGAACAGGTTCAGGTGATGGGCGTACCAGCGGCTGATGCGATAGAGCACGAACAGCGCAAACACCGCGAACAGCCCGAACCAGGCCACGTTGCCCTGGCCGAAAGGAATGATGATCGCCGCTGCCAGCAACGGGCCGAACGCCGAACCCGCATTACCACCGACCTGGAACGTCGATTGCGCCAGACCGAAACGTCCACCCGATGCCAGCCGCGCGATACGAGAAGCTTCCGGGTGAAAGGTCGAGGAGCCGATACCAATCAGCGCCGCTGCCAGCAGAATCAACGGGAAACTGCCAACCATCGACATCATCACAATGCCGATCAGCGTGCACACGGAACCTGCCGGCAACAGCCACGGCTTCGGATGCCGGTCGGTGTGATAACCGACCCACGGCTGCAGCAGCGAAGCGGTCAATTGGAATGTCAGGGTAATCAGGCCGACCTGGGTGAAACTCAGGCCATAGTTGGCCTTAAGCATCGGATAGATCGACGGCAGCACTGACTGGATCAGGTCGTTGATCAAATGCGCCAGCGCCACCGCGCCGATGATGCGCATCACCAAAGGGCTGCTTTGTGAAGGAGCGGACGCCGAGGCAGCGGCGGTCTGAACGTTGCTGATAGCCATGGGAGTTTCCGGACTGCAGATGGATGCACGCGGGCAGGTGCGTCAATGTGCCATTTTTCGGTGCGCCAGCGCCATCCCCTTAGCCAGCTAACGAACTATTCAGTCGTCGCGCTACAAGTGATAGCGCAACGCCATGGTCTGAATCTTGCCTTGCTTATCCGCTTGAACGCGGCGCCCTTACAAAGGGCATCGAGAATGGGAAGTTTCGCTACAGAGCCTGCCTACAGAGCGGGCAAGGGTGAACTTTCGAGGCCTTTTAGCAGGGCACCAATCCCGGTCGCAACGACCGCGATGCACGCCGATGGTGCGTGGTGTCCAGAGGAGTCATGGGGCATGCAGGCTTTCTTATCACCGGGGATCAGGTTGCTGGGGCGGTTTGGCTTCGCGCGTAAATTCCAGTTGTTGTTTCTGCTGTTTATCCTGCCATTGGCCGGCAGCCTGTTGATGATCGGCCAGGACTATCGCGACAAACTCAACCTGATCGCCGGCGAACGTGCCGGTGTGCGGCAGTTGCTCGCCCTCGATGCTCTCGACAACCTGCTCGCCGCCCAACGCGACCGCGCCGCCCGCTGGCGCGCCACGGAAACCAACCGCCAGCCGACGCCAGCGACCCTTGCCGCGATGGCTGCGTTCGATGGCGTACAACCTGCTGCTGCCCAGGCGACGCTGGACTTGGGCAATGCCTTGCAAGCCGAAGGCGCGGAAGGTGAAACCCAGACCCGCTATCAGGCCCTGCAAGCCGCGCTGAATGGCCTGGACTCGAAAAGCCTTTCCGGTGTCGGTTGGTGGCCGGACGGTTACGACCGTTTCACCAACGCCCTCAGCGCCCTGCAAGCCTTGCGCGAACAGATCGCGATGGACAATCGCCTGATCCTCGCGCCGTGGCTGGAGACCTATCTGCTGACGCAGATTTCCACCCAGCACGCACCAGACCTGATCGAGCGGGTCGGTCGGCTGGCAGCCGTCGGCCAGGCGTCCGTGGTTTCCGGCCAGTTCACCCTGCAAAGCCGTCTGCAACTGCGCGACCTGCGCAGCCGCATCGGCGATGCCCGCGAGCAGCTGGTGAAAACCGCGAGCCTGCTCGAAGCGCGTCTGCCGCCAGCCCTGCAAGGCTGGGCCGGGCAATATCACGACAGCCTTAAACAGCTGGACGCCGGGTTGAAAGTGCTGGATGACGGCGTGTTCGGCGGCAGCATCAATCTCAAGCCTGAAGAATTCGAGCGCACTCTCGATGCCCTGCTCGGCAACCTCGCCACGCTGCGCCAGCAATCGCTGATGTCGCTGGATCAGCGGCTGGATGACTACCACGGATCGGCGATTCGTCAGTTCATCGTTGTCGCGTCTGTGTTCGGTTTCCTGTTGCTGGCGGCGCTGTATTTGTTCGTCTGCCTGCAAGCCTCGATCCGTCGTAGCGCCAGCGGCATCACCGTGCTCGCCGAAGCGCTGCGCGACGGCAATCTGAGCCTGCAGGTGCCGGTCGTGGGTCGCGATGAACTCGCCTCGATCAGCACCGCACTCAACGTGGCCGTAGTGCAACTGCGCACCAGCCTGCTGGGAGTCGATCACGAGACGTCGCAACTGAGCAACGCGGTGCGCAGCCTCAACGATCACTCCAGCGGCGCTCTCAGCGAAGTCGAAGCGCAGCAATTGCAGATCAGCCAGATCGCCGCAGCGGCCACGCAACTGGCGGCGACGTCTCAAGGCGTGGCGCAGAGTTGTGAACAGGCTTCCGGCAGCGCTCAGCACACCCGGCGCATTGCCGCCGACAGTAGCCGTGACAGTCAACGGACCACGGCGAGCATCCAGCAGCTCAATCAGCGCCTGAACGAAACTGCCGCAGCGCTCGGCCGGGTCAGCGAGCAAGGGCAGCAGATTCAACTGGTGGTCGATACCATTCGCGGCGTCGCCGAGCAGACCAACCTGCTGGCGCTCAACGCGGCTATTGAAGCAGCTCGCGCCGGCGAACAAGGTCGTGGTTTTGCCGTGGTAGCCGACGAGGTACGCAGCCTGTCGCAACGTACGCAATCGTCCACAGCGCAGATCGCCGGTACAGTCGACAGCCTGCGCAACACGGTCAATGAAGCCGTGAGCCTGATGGAGGCTGCCTGCGGCCAGGCACAATCGGACGCGGAAGCGGTCACGGGACTTGGCGAACGCCTGGGGGAGATCGCCAGCGCCGTGCAGAGCGTCACCGACACCCTCGCGCAAATCGCCACGGCGGTCGAGGAACAGGCGAGCACCGCCGATGAGGTCAGCGGCAATATCCAGCAGGTCGATCAAGCGGCGGTTCGTCTGCTCGAAGGCGCGCGGGCCGTGAATCTCGCGGCGGACACCTTGAGCCAGGGCAGCCATGCCTTGAGTGCCAACACCGGAAGATTTCAGCTGCGTTGAAAGCCCCTCCCGCCCCGATTTTCGGCGCGGGAGGATAAGCGGTTGAAAATAAGAAGAAATATTTTGAATTTACGCTTGACGCTTTTCCATTTCAGGGGAATAATGCGCGCCACTTGGCTACATAGCTCAGTTGGTTAGAGCATAGCATTCATAATGCTGGGGTCCGGGGTTCAAGTCCCTGTGTAGCCACCAAGTACTAAAAACGGCTTACCGAAAGGTAGGCCGTTTTTTTATGCCTAGAGAAAAGTGCCCTTCCTCAGTGAATCGGCTGGCTCCGTAGGAACCGGGTGCGAAAAGCGTACGAAGAGGATTTTTCGTTCGATCAGGCCCCTGCATCCCTACCAGTCGATTTGATCGCCATCCCCACTGACCCACAAGCTCCCCTGTCTCGATCCAACGACAGACAGGGAGTTGTCATGGACCTGGACCAAGACCTTTTCGATGATATCTGGCGCCGAAAGCTTCCAAACGGCGGCGCCTCATGGGCAGCATGGAATCCGCCCCGAGAGCCAGAGCCCGTCTACGTTCCAACAGATGAATGGCCAACCCCAAAGCCCCGCGACGATCTGGTATTTGCCAAGTCCTGCACACCGGACAACTGGTGTCGAACGGATGCCGGCACAACACCTGAGCCCGCCTCCAGTTTCGGCAAGATCATGGTGGCGGGCGCCATACGCTTTCCCGCAGCCAGTAAGGTCGTAGCGAAAGCAATCGGCGTCGATCTGGCCTTGGGGCGCATGGCGGGCGGTGGAATTCTGCAGCAACGTCTCAACTGGGCAATCCGTGGTGCGACAGGCCCGGCCAGTGTTTTCATCCTAGGGATGCTGCCGGCCAGAATGGGCGACGGCACCCTTTATACCGACGAACAACTGCGCACCCTACCCCGCGCCACCACTCGCGTGCGCTTCCAGTTCCGACGTGATGCCGGAGGGGTCATGCAGGTCTACGGCATCCACACCGGCGTCTCGGGCGACGACTCGGTGCGTACCGTAAAAGTCGAGTGGAACAGCGACAAGAGCGCCATGGAGGCGAAGCTCAACGGCATCACGATTTTGTGGACGCCGCAACGCGGGCCGCTGGGATCGATGCCGCCGCTGGTTCACCCGGAGCACGGCGAAGCACTGAGTACGATCCTCGTCCACCCGATCGCCGCGAACACCGACAGCCAGATTGAAATCCTGCCCGGCGAAGACATCACCGCCGAGGATTGTATTCTGGTGTTTCCGGCTGAGACCGGGCTGAAGTCGCTGTATGTGGTGTTTTCGAAACCGGCGAGATTGATGCCGGGGACGGTGACGGGGGTTGGGGAGGATGTTTCCGGTGTATGGCTTGACCATGCCCGGGGGGGATCTGGTGCGCCAATCCCAACCAGCATTGCCGATTCGCTAAGAGGGCGTGAATATTCCAGCTTTGATTCATTCAGGCGCGCCTTCTGGGCCGAAGCATCAAAAGATACCAGGCTAGCCGGGCAACTCAGCGAAGATAGCTTGGAGCGTATGCGCAACGGAAAGGCGCCTCGCGCCCGATTAGCTGATGCGGCTGGTAAAAGAATCTCTCACGAAATTCATCATGTGGAACTGATATCTCAAGGCGGCGAGGTCTATAACGTTGACAACCTGAGGGTCCACACTCCTAAAAATCACGTCGAAATACACCAGGATTGAGGCAACTGCATGAGCGACCCCTTCATCAAAAGCAATTTCTCTGATTACACCGAACAAGACTTCGTTGAGTTCATTGACGAGATCAGAAAGGAAGACAAGGCACCTACAGATGACCGTGCAGATATTCTATTGCTGCACTTCAACAAGATCGTTGGGCATCCGAGCAAGATGGATCTTATCTACTACCCTGAGCCAGGTGCTGACACGTCGTCATCTGGCATAGCCCGTACAATCGCGACATGGCATGAAGCAAACGGACTGCCAGGATTCAAGAAGTGAAGATTCATGGTCAATCACTGAAATGACTTCACACCACTAAGTATTAAAAACGGCTTACCAAAAGATAGGCCGTTTTTTTGTGCCTCGAGAAAAGTGGCCTCCTCTGCAGATCAGCCAGATTCCGTAGGAACCGGGTGCGAAAAGCGTACGAAGAGGATTATTCGTTCGATCAGGCCTCTGCATCCCGGCAAGTCGATTTGATCGCCATCCCGATTGACCGACACGCTCCCCTGTCTCGATTCCCGGACAGACAGGGAGTGGTCATGGACCTGAACAAATTCCTTTTCGACGATGAGTGGCGTCGAAAACGCCCGAGCGAAAACGCGACATGGACCGGATGGATTCCGCCCCCGCCGCCAGAACCCGTTTATATCCGGACAGACGAATGGCCATCGCCAAAGCCTCGCGACGATCTGGTATTTGCCAAACCCTGCACACCGGATAACTGGTGTCGAACGGATGCCGGCACAACACCTGAGCCCGCCTCTCACTTCGGCAAAGTCATGGTGGCAGGCGCCCTGCGCATTCCCGCTGCCAGTCACGCCGTAGCGAAGGCCATCGGCGCCGATCTGGCGTTGGGGCGCATGGCCGGTGGTGGAATCCTGCAGCAGCGCCTTAATTGGGCAATCCGCGGTGCGGGAGGCCCGGCCAGTGTGTTCATCCTCGGGATGCTGCCGAACCGAATGGGCGACGGCACGCTCTACACCGACGATCAGCTACGCACCTTGTCTCGCGCAACCACTCGCGTGCGGTTCCAGTTCCGACGCGATGCCGAAGGGGTCATGCAGGTCTACGGCATCCACACCGGAGCCTCGGGCGACGACTCGGTGCGTACCGTAAAAGTCGAGTGGAACAACGACAAGACCTCCATGGAGGCGAAGCTCAACGGCATCACGATTTTGTGGACGCCGCAACGCGGGCCGCTGGGATCGATGCCGCCGCTGGTGTATCCGGAACACGGCGAACCACTCAGCACGATTCTCGTCCACCCGATCGCCGCGAACACCGACAGCCAGATTGAAATCCTGCCCGGCGAAGACATCACCGCCGAGGATTGTATTCTGGTGTTTCCGGCTGAGACCGGGCTGAAGTCGTTGTATGTGGTGTTTTCGAAACCGGCGAGATTGATGCCGGGGACGGTGACGGGGATTGGGGAGGATGTTTCCGGTGTATGGCTGGCAGGAGCTGGAACAGGGATTGGAGTGCCGATTCCGACGCGGATTGCGGACAGACTCAGAGGGAGGGAGTTTTCAAACTTCGACGCGTTCAGAAAAGCATTCTGGCAAGCCGTGCGGGATGATCCAGAACTTTTCGATCAGTTCAATTCGGATGCCCAAGATCGTTTAATGTCGGGCAACGCACCAGCGGTTCGAGACAGGGAGTCTGTAGGCACAAGAGGGGTATTTGAAATACATCACGTCGAGCGGATCACTGATGGCGGCGCTGTCTACGACATAGACAACCTCCGAATCAACACCCCTAAAAACCACATCTTTCAACACAAAAAACAGTGAACGCACATGGAAAAAATATCTGAATACACTGAAACCGAATTTATCCGTTTCATCGAAAAAATACGTGCCACCAATAAAAGTGGATCGGACACGGAGCTTGGCGAGCTGCTGGCACAATTCAGAAAGCTTACCGGTCACCCGGACGGCACCGACTTGATTTTTTATCCCGAACCAGGAGAGGACAACTCTGCCATGGGCATTACGAAGACCGTAAGAGAATGGCGCGCCGCCAACGGGCTGCCAGGATTCAAGCAGTAACCCTCCGGCATCCATAGTCAAAACCGATGCGCATCACCAGGCAGTCAAAACGGCTTACCGAAAGGCAAGCCGTTTGTTTATACCTCTTCCCCCAAGGCCAAGAGCCCTTTCGCCCAAATCTGCCGCGTCCGTAAACCGACCATCGCCCGCCAGTCCGGATCCGCCGGATAAAACTGCTCCAGCAGATTCAACTTGATCGCCCGCCCCGTCGCATCCAGCGGATCGCCATGCAGATGCAGCCAGTGATCGTCGCGCAGATAACGATGCACGTCCGGCCCCGGATAAGTCCCGCACTCGATCACGAACGGCATCAGTTGCACATTCGGCAACGCGTTGAGCAACGCCTGCGAGGTGTAACCGGTAGCGGTTGCCGCGACACCGGTTTCGCTCAGGGTTTCGGCGCCGGTGTGCAGCGTGTAGAGCCACGGGCCGTAAATCGATTGCGCTTGGGCCAGTGCTGGATACGGCGCTTGGGTAATCGTCAGCAGCATCGGATGCCCGTACTCCCCGGCGCCGGTGTGCAGGTCGAAACACATCACGGTTTCAGCACCGGCCAGATGATTCTCGATGATGGAATGCAGCGTGCGATTCGACCAGCTCGGCGCGAGTCCGCCAAAGAACAATCCGTCGGGATGACTGTGCTGACCGCCCTCGACAATCGACATGACAGCCGGCCAGCCGTGCTCGGCAATTTGCGCATCCAGCAAGGCATCAGCCTTTTGCCGCTCGGCGCCATTCAAATCGGTGCAGGCGTAAATTTCATGGAGCGCCGCGTAAACGCGGTTGTCCGGAAGCAGTCGGTTGAAATCCAGGTGATTGCGGTTGAGGTCGATGTTGTCTTCATTGACCCGCCACAGCCACGCCGTGCCCCACGGGTTGATCAGGTGAACCATCACCACCGCGACGTCCTTCGGCAGTGAGTCCGGCGTGAAATGCTTCAGCCAGTCGATCTGGCACTCCGAGCCGTAATATCCCTCAACCCCGTGGGTGCCGCTGAGCGCCACCAGGCGCCGTTTGGCCGCTGGATCCCCCAGCACCGCAACATCGGTACTCAAAGACTCGCCAAACGGCCCATTGAGCGGATGCGCGTACGAAGAGAGCGTTGCACCCGCCACCTTCGCGGCGGCTAAAAAGCGCTCGCGCTGTTCGCGATAGCTGGGCTGGGTCGGAAACTCGTTGTGCATGGCGGCCTCTTGTTGATTGTTCTGGCTTCACGTTTGCCCATGACCCTACAGAAATTCCGCCAAGGCATGAAGGACAAAGGTGCCTGCGGTTTGCGTCGTACACGGTCGGCCGATACAGTCCGTCAGACCTTTATCCCACGGACGGAGAGCCCCGCGTGTTTCCAGCCCTGCCCCTGAACCGGTTTCGCCTGCCCGCCCTGACGCTGATCGTCAGCGCCATCGCCCTCACGGCCTGCAACGCCCCGCCTTCCTCGACCTTGCCGCTGGCACCGGAAGCCGCCTCCGGTTACCGCACCGGCCTACAAGCCAGCCACGCCGAAAAACACATGGCCGCCGCTGCCAATCCGCTGGCCGCCGAGGCCGGTCGCGAAATGTTGCGTCAGGGTGGTTCCGCCATCGATGCCGCCATCGCGATGCAAGCCGTGTTGACCCTGGTCGAACCGCAATCCTCCGGGATCGGCGGCGGCGCGATGATCGTGCTGTGGGATGGCAAACAGGTGCGCACCTACGACGGTCGTGAAACGGCACCGGCGGGTGCGACCGAGAAACTGTTTCTGCAGGCCGACGGTAAACCGATGCCGTTCCCGCAGGCGCAGATCGGTGGACGCTCTGTCGGCACACCGGGGGTGATGCGTGCATTGGAGCTGGCGCACAAAAAGCACGGCCGCTTGCCGTGGGCAACATTGTTCGAGCCGGCGATCAAACTGGCCGAGCAGGGTTTTGCGATCTCTCCGCGCCTGCATTCACTGCTGGAATCCGACCCGGTGATTCGCCGTTCGCCGGACATGGCCAGGTACTTTCTGAACAGCGATGGCAGCGTCAAAGCCGTCGGCACGCGACTGCAAAACCCGGCGCTGGCCGCCGTGCTCAAACGCATCGCCAACGAAGGTGCGGACGCGCTGTACAAAGGCCCGATCGCCGAAGAAATCGTGGCCAAGGTTCAGGGCCACGCCAACCCCGGCAGCCTGTCGCTGAACGACCTTCAGCACTATCAGGCCAAGGAGCGCGCGCCACTGTGCACCGACTACAAGCGCTGGCAGGTTTGCGGGATGCCGCCGCCATCATCGGGCGGGATTGCGGTGGCGCAGACTCTCGGCACCTTGCAGGCGCTGGAAACCCGCGATCCGCGTCTGGCTCTGACGCCGCTCAAGCCAGTGAAAACCGATAAACCCGCCGGCATCGAACCTGCGCCGCAAGCCGTGCACCTGATCGCCGAAGCCGAGCGCCTGGCCTACGCCGACCGCGCGCAATACGTAGCCGATACCGACTTCGTGCCGGTGCCGGTCAAAGGTTTGGTCGACCCGGGTTACCTGGCCAGCCGCGCCAGCCTGATCGGCGAACGCAGCATGGGCACCGCCAAACCCGGCACACCGCCGGGCGTACAGGTCGCCTACGCGCCGGATCGCTCGCCGCTGCGCATTTCCACCTCGCAAGTGGTGGCGGTCGATGACTTCGGTGGCGCCGTGTCGATGACCACCACCATCGAAGCAGCGTTCGGCTCGCACCTGATGGTTCAGGGTTTCCTGCTCAACAACCAGATGACCGACTTCTCGTTCATCCCCGAAGAGAACGGACAGAAAGTCGCCAACCGCGTGGAGCCCGGCAAACGCCCGCGCTCGTCGATGGCGCCGACCCTGATCTTCGACCGCAAAAGCGGCGAGTTCGTCGCCACCGTCGGCTCTCCCGGCGGCTCGCAGATCATCGAGTACGTGGCCAAAACCACCGTCGGCCTGCTCGACTGGAACCTCGACCCGCAAAGCGCCATCAGCCTGCCCAACTTCGGCAGCCGCAACGGCCCCACTGAACTGGAACAGGGCCAGTTCAGCCCGACGCTGATCCAGGCACTCAAGGACAAGGGCCACACCGTCAACGAAATCGACATGACCAGCGGCACCCAGGCCATCGTGCGGGTCAAGGATGCTCAAGGGAAGGCAACGCTGGCAGGCGGGGCAGATCCTCGGCGTGAAGGGGTAGCGTTGGGGGATTGAATCAGCACTGCCAACTGAAAAAGGCTTACCGAGAGGTAAGCCTTTTTTGTATGTCCATGAATTCATTTCCAGCGCCAACTGAAACCCTCAGGCGTCACCCTCCTCCCCCGCCACCCGAACCAGCAGATCCCCGGGCTGACAGTTGAGGTACTCGCAGATGGCATCCAGGGTCGCCAGTCGCAGCCCTTTGACCTTGCCCTGTTTGAACAGCGACAGGTTGGCCTCGGTGATGCCGATGGCGGCTGCAAGGTCTTTGGATTTGACCTTGCGCAGCGCGAGCATCACATCCAGTTGAATCACGATAGGCATGAGGACCTCAAATAAACGTACGGTTTTCCCGATCCACTTCGCTGGCCTGCGCCAGAATCCGCGCGATGATCGAAATGCACGCGGCCAGAAACAACGCGACGAATGAGGCCGCCGTGATGCTCAGGGTAAACAACCGCTCACCGACCGGCGCGTTCTGGGTGACCCACAGGCTGAGCATCGGCTCACAGAGGAAATCCAGCAGCACCCAGATCGCCACGGCTCGCCCGACCTTGCCCAGATGCTCCGCTGTTTCCCGGGCAAAATACTCACCCCGCGCATAACTCTGAAACAGCCGGCGCAAATGGTTCAGGCCCGATGCCAGCGCCAGCAGGGGAATGCTCGACAGCACGATCCCGCCCAGCTTCTGCCACCATGGAAACAGCGTGGCGGCGTCGGCCATGTGTGACAGCTGGCGCTCGGTCAGCGCAAACCCCAATCCCCAGCCTTCCTTTTCCGCCAACGGTGGGTAAACCCAAATGACAGCATTGAGCAGCAGCATCACGACGATCAGGATCAACGTCACCGTCGCCATGCGCCGACTGAATTGCACGAGCCCGTGGGTGGTCATGGGAAAGCCTCACAAGAATGAATGTGAGCACCACCCTAACGATTAAAATTATCTAATAACAATAATTAATTGCTGCAAAACATTAATAACCGTCAGACATCAAGATTTTTACCGACCACCGGATCACCGATCTTCAGAAAGTTGCCACCGGCCACGTGATGCAGCGTGCGCAGCTCATCGTGCCCTTCAAAATGCCAGCGTCCATCGCTGAACACCCGCGAATCAGCCTGCGCCGCGATCACCTCGGCGAGGAACAGATCGTATTGCTCGTGATTGTGCGGCTCCGGCAGCAACCGGCATTCGAGCCAGGCCACGCAACCATCCAGCATTGGTGCCTCGACCTGCTCGCCAGCAAAGCTCTGCAAGCCGTACGCCTGAAACTTGTCCTGACCTTGATCGCGATTGATTTCCAGGCCCGATGTCGAGCCGACGGTCTGCACGATGTCGGCCTGATTCACACAAGGAACGTTGAGAACAAAGGTGCCCGAAGCCTCGAGCAATTGTCGGGTCCAGGTGGATTTGTCGAGCACTACCGCGACTTTCGGCGGTTCGAAATCCAGCGGCATGGCCCACGCAGCCGCCATGATGTTGCGCTGCCCGTCATGAGCGGCGCTGACCAGCACGGTCGGCCCGTGATTGAGCAGACGGTAGGCTTTGTTCAGGGAAACCGGGCGACGGAAGGACTCGCTCATGGGATCTGCTCCGGGAAAAAGAGCCGATTGTAGCGGGATAAAAACAACGAAGGGATGGCCGTGTACCATCCCATCGCCTGGCAGGCATCAGTTGGATAACTGGTTGGCGAACTGGCCGACTGCATCCACCACTTTCTGCGCGCCGTCCTGAATCTCGACGATCACCGTACCGGCCTCCGCCGCCAGCGCCAGCCCTTGTTCGGCCTGTTGCTTGCCGTCGGTCATCAGGGCCACGGCGTTGCGCGCCATGTCCTGGTTCTGGCGCACCACACCGACGATTTCTTCGGTCGCCTGGCTGGTGCGCGAAGCCAGTTGCCGCACTTCGTCGGCCACCACCGCAAAGCCTCGGCCTTGCTCACCGGCGCGAGCAGCTTCGATGGCCGCGTTAAGCGCCAACAGGTTGGTCTGTTCGGCAATGCCGCTGATGGTCTTGACGATGGTGCCGATTACCTGGGATTGCTCGTTCAACGCCTCGATGCCTTCGCCGGCGGTCTGCATGTGCTTCGACAGATCGCGCATCACGTTGACCGCTTCAGTCACCACACGAGTGCCGCGCTGGGCGGTGCTGTCGGTCTGCAGGGACGTGCTGTAGGCGATGTTGGCGGCGTCGGCGACGGCCTGTTCCTGATTGACCTGATCGGTGATCACCGTGGCGAACTTCACCACTTTGTAGAGCTTTTCGTTGGCGTCGAGCACCGGGTTGTAGGACGCCTCCAGCCAGACCGTCCGGCCATGGCTGTCGACCCGCTTGAAACGGCCGGCAACGAATTCGCCGTTGTTCAGGCGACGCCAGAAGTTCTGGTATTCGGCGCTGTTGTACTCCTCCGGCTCGCAGAACTGGCGGTGATGTTTGCCCTTGATCTGCGCCAGGCTGTAACCCATGCCTTGGAGGAACCGTTCGTTGGCGCTCAGCACGTTTCCGCTGAGGTCGAACTCGATCACGGCGGTCGAACGCACCAGCGCGCCGATCAGGTTTTCGTGTTCGCGGGAGGCCTCGATAGTGCGGGTCAGGTCGCTGGAGAAAATCGAGAAGTGCTTGATCCGGCCATCCGATGAGCGAACCGGTTGGACGATGGAGCGCAACCACGCCTCTTCGCCGTTACCGCGTGAAAGGCGCACAGCGCCGGCGAAATGCTCGCCACGGGTCAGGGCGGCCTTGAAGCGGTGATGAAACTCGTCCGACTTCACATGGGCCGGCACGATGTCTTCGATGGCGCGGCCGATCAGATCGTGACTCTTGTAGAGCATTTCGTTGAGGAAGTTCTGGTTGACCGACTGAATCCGTCCGTCGGGCTCAAGGGTGAGCACCAGCATCTCGCTTTCCAGGCTCTCCTTCACTTGCAGAAGGCTGGAGAGTTCTTCACGAAGAGCCGCCAGCTCTTGCTTCAGGCGTTTGTTGAACATGGGAAAGCACCGATGGACTGGATGGAGAGCGGGTATGCAGCCTAACCATCGGCCTTGGAAATCTTTTCTGAAGAGCGCTTGAGGCGTGTCCTACAAAAATAGTTACGCCTCGACAATTCAGGCGGTGCCGGCCACCGGGCACTGTTCTGCGCGCGGCATGCGCGAGCCGAAATACGCCGCGCTGACGACGCCCACCGCGCCCATCACCGTGCAGAACATCACGCAGATCCACGGACTCCACGGCATCAGACCGATCAGCAGCAACGGTGTGACACTGGCCCAGGCGGCGTAGGCAATGTTGTAGGTGAAGGAGATCCCGGAAACGCGGATCCGCGCCGGGAACAGGCTGACCATCACCGACGGCACCGCACCGACCACGCCACAGCACAAGCCGGCGATGGCGTAGGCCAGACCGACCCAATCCCCGCCGCTGATCAGGCAGCTATAAAGCAGACCGATGCCCAGCGGCAGCAGCAGACTGTAAAGCATGACCGTGCGCCAGGCGCCGATGCGATCGACCAGCCGGCCGGCGATCACGCAGCCGATGTTCAGGAAAACAATGCCCAGCGCGCTCAGCGCGAAGGTGTGGCCGGCGGTCATGCCGAAGGTTTTTTGCATCATGGTCGGGGTGATGACCACGAACACCACCACTGCCGAGGTCAGCACGCAGGTCAGGAGCATCGCCGGCAACATGGCCAGCCGATGATCGCGCAGCACGGTGCGCAACGGCAGTTCGACCCGCGCCTCGCGCTGCGCTTCCATGGCCATGAACACCGGGGTTTCGCTCAGCCAGCGGCGCAGCCAGACACCGATCACGCCGAACACACCACCAAGCAGGAACGGATAACGCCACGCGTAATCCAGCACTTCGGCCGGGGTGAACACTTGCGCCAGAAAAGTCGCGGTCAATGCGCCGATCAGATAACCGAAGGTCAGCCCGGCCTGCAGAAAGCCCAGGGCATAACCGCGATGCCCGGCCGGAGCATGCTCGGCCACGAATACCCAGGCGCTCGGCACTTCACCGCCCACCGCCGCGCCTTGCAGGATGCGCAGCGCCAGCAGCAGCAACGGTGCGAAATAACCGATCTGTGCATAAGTCGGCATGATCCCGATCAGCAGGCACGGCAGCGCCATCATCAGGATGCTCAGGCTGAAAACCTTCTTGCGCCCCAGCCGGTCGGCGAAATGCGCCATCAGGATCCCGCCCAGCGGGCGCGCCAGATAGCCGGTAACGAAGATCCCGAAGCTTTGCAGCAGGCGCAGCCACTCGGGCATTTCCGGCGGGAAGAACAGCTGGCTGAGGGTCAGGGCGAAGAACACGAAAATGATGAAATCGTAGATCTCCAGCGCCCCGCCCAGGGCCGCGAGGCCGAGGGTCTTGTAGTCGGAACGGCTGAACGGCGCCGGTCGGGCAGTGGAATGGGCAGTCATGGCAAAGAACTCTGGCAGGCAAAAAACCAAGGCGCCCATGGTCTACGCAAACGGGCCGCCGGACAACCCGTTAGACCATAGTCTGATTCAGCAAAACACGGTCACAAAAATCCGCCGGTTGATTTACTGTTGGCACCTGTCCAGACGGGCCGGCCAAGCCCCGAAGACCACAATAAACATAAAAATCCGAGGTACTCCCGTGGCCGTTGATATCGAAGATAGCCGCTCTGCGCGCTTTGCCTTGCGCTGTTCAAGTTTCGCCGAACGCTGGTTTCCCGACTCCTGGGTATTCGCCGCGCTGGCGGTGATCATCGTCGCGCTGGCGACCCTGGCCATGGGCGCCAAACCCACCGACGCGGCCATGGCCTTCGGTGACGGGTTCTGGAGCCTGATCCCGTTCACCATGCAGATGGCCTTCGTGGTGATCGGTGGTTATGTCGTGGCCAGTTCGCCGCCCGCCGTAAAACTGATCGATCGCCTGGCGCGGATCCCGAAGAACGGTCGCTCGGCCGTGGCCTGGGTCGCGCTGATTTCGATGGTCGCGTCCTTGTTGAACTGGGGCCTGTCGCTGGTGTTCGGCGGTCTGCTGGTGCGCGCTCTCGCCCGCCGCACCGATCTGAAAATGGACTACCGCGCCGCCGGTGCCGCCGCCTATCTTGGCCTCGGCGCCGTTTGGGCGCTGGGCCTGTCGTCGTCCGCCGCGCAGTTGCAGGCCAACCCGGCCAGTCTGCCGCCGTCGATTCTGTCGATCACCGGGGTGATTCCGTTCACCCAGACGATTTTCCTCTGGCAGTCGGGAGTCATGCTGCTGGCACTGATCGTGATTTCGATCATCATCGCCTACGCCACCGCGCCCGGCCCGAACTCGGCGCGTGACGCCAAGGCCTGCGGCATCGACCCGGCCTTCAACCTGCCACCGCTGCAACCGCGTACCCGCCCAGGCGAATGGCTGGAACACAGCCCGTTGCTGATCATCCTGCTGGTGCTGCTGGCGGCCGGATGGCTGTTCCACGAGTTCTCGACCAAACCGGCGATCACCGCGATTTCCGGGCTCAACACCTACAACTTCCTGTTCATCATGCTCGGCGCGTTGCTGCACTGGCGCCCGCGCAGTTTCCTCGATGCGGTGTCGCGTGCCGTGCCGACCACCACCGGGGTGCTGATCCAGTTCCCGCTGTACGGTTCGATTGCCGCGCTGATGACCACGGTCAAGGGCAGTGACGCCCAGACCCTGGCCCATCACATCTCGACGTTCTTCGTCAGCATCGCTTCCCACGACACCTATGCACTGCTGATGGGCGTGTACTCGGCGATTCTCGGTTTCTTCATTCCGTCCGGCGGCGGCAAGTGGATCATCGAGGCGCCGTACGTGATGCAGGTGGCCAACGATCTGAACTATCACCTCGGTTGGGCGGTGCAGATCTACAACGCCGCCGAAGCCTTGCCGAACCTGATCAACCCGTTCTACATGCTGCCGTTGCTGGGCGTGCTGGGGCTGAAGGCGCGGGATCTGATCGGTTTCTCGTTCGTGCAATTACTGGTGCACACGCCGTTGGTATTGGTGCTGCTGTGGGCGCTGGGCACGACGCTTTCGTACTTGCCGCCGGTCATGCCTTAAACGATGACCACAGGGCGCCGGCTCCGGCGCCCTGTCTTTCCCTTCGACAAAAAGCGACCCGGACCATCCCTCCTGCGGTTGCCTGTCGTAAATAATGGCTCAGAGCCATCATCTTTCTTTACCGCGCCACTGCCTCGGTAATATTCTTGCGCGCCCAATATCTGTTTCATTTTTTGTCTGAGCGCAAAGGGAGTTCGTTGCAATGATCGTCGGGATTGACCTGGGAACCACCAACAGCCTTGTTGCCGTATGGCGCGGCGATGCCACTGAGTTGGTGCCTAACGCCCTGGGGCAGTTCCTGACACCCAGCGTGGTGGGCCTGGACGATCAGGGCCGGATTCTGGTCGGGCAAGCTGCTCGCGAACGCCTGCACACTCATCCGCGCCTGACCGCTTCGCTGTTCAAGCGCCATATGGGCAGTGCGACGGAGGTCTACCTCGGGGATAAAAAATTCCGTCCGGAAGAGCTGTCGGCGCTAGTGCTCAAGAGCCTGAAAGAAGACGTCGAGCGCACTTACGGCCAGACCGTCACGGAAGCCGTGATCAGCGTTCCGGCCTATTTCAGCGACGCCCAGCGCAAGGCCACGCGCATTGCCGGTGAACTGGCGGGTCTCAAAGTCGAAAAGCTGATCAACGAACCCACCGCGGCTGCACTCGCCTACGGCTTGCATCAACGGGACAAGGAAACGTCGTTCCTGGTGTTCGACTTGGGCGGCGGTACGTTCGACGTGTCGATTCTCGAACTCTTCGATGGGGTCATGGAGGTGCGCGCCAGCGCCGGTGACAACTTCCTCGGCGGCGAGGATTTCGACAACGTGCTGCTTGAGCACTTTATCGATCAGCATCGCAACGTGTCGGACTTCCCCGAGCGCTCGACCATCCTCCAGCCGCTGCGCCGCGAGGCAGAACGTGTGCGCCGTGCACTGGGTCAGGACGCCAGCACCGAATTCAGATTGCAGGTTGGCGAAAAGCAATGGACCCAGACCATCACTCAGGCGCAAATGGCGACGCTGTACATGCCGCTGCTCGAACGTCTGCGCGCGCCGATCGAACGGGCCCTGCGTGACGCACGCATCCGCGTCAGCGACCTCGATGAAATCCTGCTGGTCGGCGGCACCACCCGCATGCCGCTGGTGCGCAAACTGGCTGCCGGGCTGTTCGGCCGCTTCCCGTCGATCAGCCTCGATCCGGATCAAGTGGTCGCTCAGGGCGCGGCGATTCAGGCAGCGCTCAAGGCCCGTTCGGCCGCGCTGGAAGAAGTGGTGCTCACTGATGTCTGCTCCTACACCCTGGGGATCGAGACTTCCACGCAGGTCGGTCGTCAGTATGAAAGCGGTCATTACCTGCCGATCATCGAGCGCAACAGCATCGTCCCGGTCAGCCGGGTCAAAACCGTGCAGACCCTTCACGACAATCAGGAACAGGTGGTCGTGAAAATCTTTCAGGGCGAAAGCCGCCTGGTCAAAGACAACGTGGCGCTCGGCCAACTGGACATCAAGGTGCCCAAGCGCAAGGCCGGCGAAGTCGAACTGGATGTGCGTTTCACCTACGACAACAACGGTTTGCTCGAAGCCCAGGTCAGCATTCCCCTGACCGGTCAGCAACATTCGCTGGTCATCGAAAACAACCCCGGCGTGCTGACGCCGGAGGAAATCCAGCAGCGTCTGCAAGCCTTGGCGCAATTGAAGATCCATCCGCGCGAGCAACAGGTGAACACCCTGCTCAGTGCACGGCTGGAACGTCTGTATCAGGAAAGCCTGGGCGACCTGCGCGATCAGATCGGTTACTGGGCCAAGCAATTCCAGCAGGCGCTGGATTCCCAGGACGAGCGGCAGATCCGTGAAACCCGTACCGAACTGAGCAAGCAGTTGAGCGCCCTCGACCGTAACCCCTGGCAGTAAGGAAGCACGACATGGAATGCTGGTCCGTCCTGCAACTGCCCGAAGACGCCGGGCTGCGCGATATCAAGCGCAGCTATGCGCGCCTGCTGAAAGTCTTTCGGCCCGATGAAGATGCCGCAGGCTTCCAGCGCCTGCGCGAGGCTTATGAGCGTGCTCTGTCGATTGCCCAGTGGCGCCTTGAAAACGAGGAGAGCGAGGAGCACGGCGACGTCATGCTGGCTCCTGGGATCGCCGCTCTGGCGGTGCAAGAGCAATCCATGGTTCAGCCGCTGCAGAAGACCGGGACCGATGCGTGGGATTACCCTGCGGCGCTATTCGAACCGGTGACCCCGGCCGCGCCCGAAGCACCGCTCGAGTCGCAGACCTTGCGGGTACAGCCCCTGAGTCCGGAGCCTCTTAACCTGGAACCCGAGCAGCCGACTGCCGACCCGGCCATTGAAGCCGCATCGCAATTGCTGAACGGCCTCTCGGACACCAATCTGGACCAGCGCTGGGAGCAAGCGCGCCAGCAGGATTGTGCGCAAGCGTTCCAGGCGCTGTTGCTGACGTTGTGCTTCGATCATCCCGCCCTGCGCCTTCCGATTGCCCGCTGGGCGGTACAGCACCTGGGTTGGCTGGGGCCGTGGCAGGAGATCGTCATCGGCGACGGGCAGCGCAGCATTATCGCCAACGAGTTGCTGACGGATTACCGGCAATCGCTGGAAACGCTGCTCGCCTCGCAAAACGAGCGTGAATGTCTCGCGCAGCTCAAGACTTACACGGTCCAACCCTGGCTCCAGGTGTTCGACCGTCGGGAACATTGGCAGCAGATCATCCTGCAACTGCTGCAGGACACAGAGTGGAGCGTTCCGCTGTTCGACCGTATCTCCCAATTATTTGGCTGGGACGACACCAAGGGTATTCATCCGCAACCGGACTGGCTCTGGCAGGCGCTGATCGAGCGCTGCAACCAGGAAAGCCTCTACGACACCCTGTGCGCCCGGGCCGAAGATCAGCGCAACGGGTCGCCCGACGCTCTGGCCGCGCGGATGCTGATCAGCCCGATGAAGCCGCGACAGCAGAAAGACATGACCGACCGGTTCATCCCGGCTGACTGGCAGGCCTGCCAGCAGTTGTCGGAAACCCTCAAGTGGCGCTTTCCCGACCTGCTCGCCCGCCTGCCCTACGCCGATGTTTTCTACTGGCGACGGTTTCTGCCGCGCTACATCGCCGCCGAAACCTGGTTGCGCTCATGGGCCGCGATTGCGCTGGCGCTGTGGCTGTTCTATCTGCCCGCCGAGCACAAGACCACGGCGATGAGCATCGTCATTCCCCTGGCCTTCGCCTGTGTTCCTGTCTGGTTTTTCCGGATCGGCTTGAGTTATTGGTTTCTGATCAGCGCCCATTTGATCGTTCAGGATCTGTGGTTGACCGAAAGGATCATTCCGCGCCGATGGAACCCTGATACCCGCTGGCTCGTGCTGCGCCATGGCGTACCGCAAGCCGTCATGATCCTGCTGTTCTCGGTCATGCTCGGTGGGCTGGGAGCCTTCACCTATATCGGAGTGATCCTGATCGGGCTCTGGCACAAGCGGCGCATCGGTACGCTCGACCCGGAGTTCAGCGACAAGCACCCGTGGCTGACCGCGCTGCACTGGGCGCATTTCAGCCCGTTGCAACTGCTGTTTCTGGTGGTCATGACCGGCGTGATTCTCGCCAGTCAGCTTGGTTATTCGCTGAAACACCTGTTCCCCGGCTAGGCTGGACGCGGGCCGGATTGCCCTCCACCAAGGTTTTACCCTCGCTGAAAAGGATCTGAGCATGTTGAAACTCGCAGGCCTCACCCTCGCGGCGCTCACGTTGAGCGCCCCCGCCCACGCCGATGTCGACCTGAAACTGGGCAGCACCGAACGCGTCACCCGCCTCTTCGCCTACCCCAACAATTGCAGCGTGATCTGCTTTCGCAACTGGACGCTGGAGCAGACCGTCGCCCATTACCTGAGCCAGAGCGTGCAGCGCGACGGCTACACCAACGCCAAAGTGCTGGTGAAAAACGACAACGATCAGCTCTACGCCGAAATCAGCGGCGTACCGAAGGGCTACGACAAGCCGCTGACCGCGCTGCTGGACGCCGGCGATCTGGCCTACAAAGGCGCCAGCAAACTCAATGCCGACGGCAAATGGGCATACAGCTGGTACCTGTTCCTGCCGCTGGGCATGGCCTTGGAAAACCGCAAAAGTGTCGAGCTGTTGCACTTCCCGCCGGATTACTCACTGACCCAGGCCCAGGATTACCTGCGCTCGAACACCACCGACCGCTGGGCCGCGCTGCTGACCGACAATGGCATCCCCGCCGACCAGACGCCGGCCTACCAGACCATCATCGACATCGCCCCGATCGCCGCGCCCGCCAGCGCCGGCAAGGATCTGGAAGGCGTGTACGACTACTTCAAGGATTACCAGACCACCATGGTCAAGCAGGTCAGCCAGAACGCCAGCGGCGCCGTGCTGCCGATGGTTGCCTTCGGTGCGCCGGTGCGTAACTGGATCAAGCAGCAATACGGCGCGACCGTGAATGTACTGGGTCTGGCAACCATCAGCCCGAGCACGGGAGTGAACGTGCCGGTGCTGGGTTCGAACCACCCGAGCTACATCTGGTACGCCGCCGACCCGAGCAACTACACCGGCGACGATGCCCAGGCCAAGGCCGATGCAGCCGGTCTGAAGGTAATGGGGCAAGACCTGAGCGCCGCCTGCTGGCAGGCCGGGATGGGCAGCAAACCGGGCACCGATCCGAAGACACTGCTCAACAGCTGCACCCAGACCTGGCAAGTGACGCAGAAAGCCAAGACCTGCGAGCTGTTCTACACCACGATCCGCAACCAGACCGTGGCACAGGCGGACAAGACCTGCTCGACCGCACCAGTCAAATCCCAGTTGCAACAGCTCAAAAGCCCATTGCCGGACATGGCCGCGCCCGCCGCCCATCTCTGAAAGGACATGCGATGTTCCCGTGTCAGCCTTGGCTGACCCGGGAAAGCGTCTATTTCGCCTGTCAGATCTGACAGTAGACCGCTAATGTGATTTACGGGATCTTGGATCCAATGATCGTGTTGCAGGACTGACAGGACGTCAGCTCGGGAAAGTCGCGACACCTGGCCAACAGGGAACGTTATGAACACTCACGCATTACCGGGTAAACCGGCACGCGATACCGAGGGCATTTATCCTTTTGCCGGACTCCCCGTGCGCATGGGATTTCCGTCAAAACAGGATTTCGAGATTGTTCACGATCCCGAGGGCGTAGCCACCGCTGTCGTAGCGTGCCGGGAGTTCCTGCGCATCACCCGAATGTGCCGGGTTTCAGGCCAGTTGCTGCCCTATCGCTGCCGGCAGACCCGGCAACTGATGCCAGGGATTCATATCTACGATCCACGCTTTTGCGGACTTTTCGAACACTCATGCGATCCAAACACCTTCTTTGACGCAGTAGAATTATGGTTCTGGGCTCTGCGCGACATTGCCGAAGGTGAACGATTGACCATGGACTACACCGCCACCGAAGACAAACTGCTGCGGCAGTTCGCCTGCGGTTGCGGATCCTCGCGCTGCCGTGGGTGGATCACCGGTTACGACGAATCACCCAATCTTGAAGGCCAGCGCTACTTGCTGAGCTGGCGCCGCCGGCAAGGTTTACGCTGAACGATCGATCAAGGCGCGCCGACCGGACGCAAACGGTATTGCGGCGGCAATTGCTCGAAACCGCTGATCGTGGTGTTCAGGCTCTTCCAGCGACCATCCTTGATGCCGTAGATGCAGCCGTGGATCGACAGGCTCTGCCCGCGATGCCAGGCGTTCTGGATGATGCTGGTGTGGGCGACGTTGGCCACTTGCTGGATCACGTTGAGCTCGCACAGACGGTCGACCTGCTCTTCTTCGGTCGGCAGCCTGGCCAGTTCTTCGCGTTTTTCGTAGTAAAGGTCGCGGATCGAACGCAGCCAGCCGTCGATCAGGCCGAACTGACGATCCTGCATCGACGCCCGCACACCGCCGCAGCCGTAGTGCCCGGTCACCAGAATATGTTTGACCTTGAGCACGTCCACCGCGTACTGGATCACCGACAGGCAGTTGAGGTCAGTGTGCAGCACCACGTTGGCAACGTTGCGGTGAACGAACAGATCGCCCGGCAGCATGCCGACGATTTCGTTGGCCGGCACCCGTGCGTCGGAGCAGCCGATCCACAGATATTCAGGCGTCTGCTGACGGGCCAGCTTGGCGAAGAAATCCGGGTCTTCCTTGGTGATCGCGTCAGCCCAACGCTCGTTGTTATCAATCAGGTCTTGTAAGTCATGCATGCTGTAAGGCCTCAAGAAAGATGCGCTGGTATGACAGTCGACCGCCCGTCGGGGTCACGCGGGGGTCGTGGGTGATTTGCTTTGAATTTCTCGTGCACCCGGTGAGTCCATCCCAGTAAGGCCCACAGTATGAGGAATTGCCATGACTGATTCACGACGCCCCTTCGATGCGGTGCAACCGGAGCCCATCGATGATAACGAAGACCGCATGGGTTCGGTGCACGAGCTGGACTTCGACGACGAACAGCCCAGTGCGAAGATCGGCGATGAGCTGCCCGAGCGCGAGCGCGAACAGTTGATGCCCCGTGACCGCGTGCGTGAGACCGGTTTCACCGGGGCATCGACCGCCGATCACGAACCCACCGACGATGACCTGAGCCCGGAAACCCTGATCCGTGAAGATGGCGCCCGGGATGCCCAGGAGCTCGGGGAAGGCAATCAGGCCGATTGGGATCTGAGCGTGGTCGACGAGGACGATATCGGCGGCGGCAACGGGCTGGATGAAGCGGAACTGGCGCGTCGCGATCCGCTGGATCGCAAGCGCTGAGGACACCTGCCGCGATCAGTCGACGAGCGTGCAGGCCATGACTACGGCATCTTCACGCCCGCCGACCGCCGGGTAGTAATCCCGGCGCCGGCCGATCTCGTTGAAGCCATAGCGCTCGTAAAGGCGAAAGGCCGACGTGTTGCTGTCGCGCACTTCCAGGAAACATTCCCGGGCATCGGCGGCGTAGGCGCGGGACATCAGGTATTCGAGCAGGGTCAGCCCGAGCCCGCGACCCTGGTTTTCCGGTTTGACCGTGATGTTGAGCAGATGCGCTTCATCGAGAATGATCTGCACCACCCCGTGGCCCACCTGCTGCTCACCTTCGAACATCAGCCAGATCTGGTACTTGCCCAGGCCGTCGAGAAAAATCCCGCGGGTCCACGGATGACTGTACGCGGCATATTCAATCTTCAGCACAGCGTCCAGGTCCGCCTCGGTCATCGGGCGAAACGATACAGCGTCACTCATTCGATTCTTTCCAGCGCGCCATCAGCCGACGCATGGCTTGCCACACGGCGGCCTTGCGCTGTGGCTCTTCCATCAACAATTCCAGCCCGGGCACGGCCCACGCCAGGCCAAGCCCCTCGATTTGCAATTCACGGTTGAACGCCTCGGCCTCCGCTTCGCCGGCAAAACGCACCGCCGGCAGGCCGATCAGCCACAGACAGGCGCACGGCGACGCCTCCATCTGCACCGACAGGAAACCCTGGACGAAATCCCGGGCCGCCTCCGGGCCCTGATCCATCGTGCCGCGGTTCAGCCATGGCCAGCGTACCGGCTCACCGACAATCTGTGGCGCGTCCGGCAGACCGGCGGCACGCAGCATGTCCTTGAGCAGCAGATAAGCCGGATCGCGGGACTGGAAGGCTTCGCCTGTGGGTAACTCCACCAGCAACAGGCAACGGCCGGCGCGCAGCAATTGCAGGGCAAAGCGCGGTGGCGGCACCGGCGCCGGCCTGGCCACCACAGGTGTTTCGTCGACTTCTTCGACCGGTTTGGCGCCCGTGCGGGTGCTGGCCAGCGAAGGACGCGGAACCTCGATCTTCGGCCGTTCGACCGGACGTGCAGCCGGCTGCACCGGCGCTTCGGCCGGGGTTGCCGGCATTACCGGCGCGGCAATCTCGGGCTCGGGCATGTCCAGCAGCTCGGGCCGCGACGGCGCGGCAAAGGGCAATTCGGTGCGCGGCAGCCAGTTGACCACCTGCATGGCGTTCAAATAGGCGCGGCGGCGGGACTCGATTAGCAAGGGTCGGCCACTTGTGGATAACTGAAGTGCGCTGATTCTACCGCCCTTCGCTCAAGATCGCGCGCTGTTGATCGATAGTCTTGACCGATACCTTGACGCAAAGAAAAGCGACAGCCCGTCCCGAGAGTGAATCGCATCCTTCGTGATGCAGTACAATCGCGGCTTTTAATCGCCAACCAGCCGGCCATTCCGATGATCGAACCCAAGCGCGTCTTGCGCGCCCTCGCTGAACACTGGGCACTTCTGGAGCCACTGTGCGAGCACTTCGACCAGGGCACCCTGAGCCTCAACGAACTGCGCACGCAACTGGCCGCCCAGCAACTGGACAGCACGCCGCAGGACATCACCAGCCTGCTCGACGTGTGGATCCGCCTCGACATTCTGGTTCCCGTGGCGAAAAGCCCGAACCGTTTCGAGCTGAACGCGCAGATTCACGACTTCCTCGCCTATCTGCGTCGGGAACACCGTCTGGGCCTGTGCCTGGAAATCGAAGCCTATCTGCGTCACCTTGAGCGTCTGGCCGGTTATATCCAGGATGCGTTCGACGTCCGTGACGGCAATGACCTGGCGCGTCAGTTGCGCCTGCTCGACATGCGCGTGCGCGACGTTCTGAAGAAACTCGACAACGACGAACAGGCGCTGGTGGCCGTGGCCGAACGGGCCAAGACCAGCGACCGGCAGATTCCGCTGCGTCAGCGTTACGCCGAAGTGCTGGCGACCTGGGACGAATACGTCGAGCCGATGATCGATCTGGTGAACGCCGACGGCGCCTTCGAGCAAGGCGTGCGCAAGGTCGAAACCGTGCTGCTGAAGATGCTCAGCGAACAGCAGCGCCTCGGCCATCTGGTCGATGACGACATGCTGCTGCGCACCCACGCGCGCATCCTCGAAATGCAGACCAGCGCCCAGTTGACCCTGCGTCACGCTCGGGAATTGCTGCTGCCGCTGCGTGAAGAAGCGCGCCGGCACAACGCCGTGACCCGTGGTGCCGCACTTGCGCTGGCCGCGATCCGCCGCAAAGGCATCGACGCCGTGCCGCAAGCCGCGATGCCGCTGTTCACCCGGCCGCAAAGCACCTTTCTCGGCAGCGCCAGTCAGGTTGAAGCCTACGTCTATGCCCTGGCCCGTTTCGAGCCAAAACCGGCGCGTTTCCCCAAGGCGCACAAATCGCAGAAGACTGGCGATGCCCCGCGCGCACCGCGCACCGTCCGCGAGATGGTCGACCGCTGCGAAGAATCCCTGCCGATGCCGGACCTGATGACCTGGCTGCTGGAGCAGGAACCGGACGGCGCGACCGACGAATTGCTTTACTGGTTCTCGCGCCTGTCGCGGGAAAAACGCTTCAAGCGCGAGCGTCTGGAACGCCGCGAATACCACACTCACGAGCACCAGGTCAGCCTGCGCTCCTTCGCCCTGCTCTCGGCCGGCGACACCGCCGCCGAGGATTCTGCGAGCATCCCCAATGCATCTTGATCTATCCGAACTGTCTCAGCTGGCGCCGATCTTTCGCGAGCTGTTCAAGGGCTACCACGTCAGCCGCCGCGACCCGGAGCTGTACGCGCAACTGTCGAACTTCCAGGACCAGTACCGCACGCTGTTCAAGGCACTGGGCTTCGAACTGGTCTGCGACACCCGTGGTTTCTACTACTTCGTGCCGGACATGGCCGCTGCGGCAGTGAACAAGACCGCACAGCGTCTGGCGCTGTTCACCTTCATCCTCGTCGAGCATCTGGCCGATCAGGGCCGCGACCCGATCGCCGTGCTCGACGGCGGCAGCCTCGGCCGCGAAGAACTGCCGTCGCTGCTGGAAAAGTACCGCGACCTGTTCATCCAGGCCGAAGTGCAGACCGTTGAAGAACTCGAAGAAAAGATCATGCGCCGCATGACTCAGCTCGGTTTCGCCAGCGAAGAAAACGGCGTATACCGTTTCCTGCCGCCGATGCACCGTTTCCTCGACGTCTGCCTGTCGGTTCAGCAGGACCGCGATCTGGCGGCCAGTGTGCACAGCGTCCTGCCGCTGCCGGCACCGGTGCTGATCGACGAAGCCGCCGAGGCCAAATTCCTCGCAACCGACGATCCGCTCGATCTCTCCGAGTTTGATGAAGAGAGCGAAGAAGACGCACTGGCCCGCGCCATTGCCGAAGAACAGGAGTCCGACGCATGAGCCAGGAACGCTACGGCATCCGCCGCTTTGCCCTTTTGAACACCGCCGGTTACAGCCTCGGCCTGTTCCCGCTGGAAGAACCGCTGTCGGTCTACGGCGCGAACAACCTCGGCAAATCCGCCTCGATCAACGCCTTGCAGTTCCCGATTTTGGCGCGCATGTCGGACATGAGTTTCGGCAAGTACAGCCTGGAACAATCCCGGCGTTTCTACTTTGCCTCCGACACCAGCTATATCCTCGTCGAAGTGAACCTGCCCCACGGCCCACACGTGATCGGCGTGGTCGGTCGCGGCCCGGGCGGCGGTTTCGGTCACCAGTTTTTTGCCTATGCCGGCAAGCTCGATCTGGCGCATTACCAGAAGAACGACACCTGCCTGCGGCAGAAAGAGCTGTTCAGCAACCTTGAGAAAGAAGGCCTGAAAGCCTACGAACTCAAGCCGGATGAGCTGCGCCGATTGCTGGTGGGCGGTCATACGTCGATCCCGCTCGATTTGACGCTGATTCCGCTACGCTCCACCAGCGAGCAGAGCCTGAAGACCTTCCGCGCGCTGTTCATCAACCTGCTGCACATGCGCGAAATCACCGCAGCCAAGCTCAAGCAGCTGTTCCTCGATGCCTTCGAACACAGCTTGCGTTCCGGCAGCGTCGATTACATCGCCGCGTGCGAAGAAGCCTTCCGCGACGTGCGTCGCATGGAACAGGACTACAACTCGCTGGTCGCTGCCGGCCCGTTGGTCGAAGCCTTGGCCAACGGCGTGAAACAGCGCGACGTGCTGCGCGGCAAACTGCATCGCCTGTCGCCGCTCCTCGACTCGTTGCTCGGCACCTGGTCGGACTACGCCACGGCACGCAAGGAAGAACTGACCATTCAGGCCGAGCACTACCGTCGCGAGCAGGACGACCTGCAAAACGATCAGCGTGGCGGCACTCAGGAACTGATGCGTCTGGAGCGGGAAATCTCCGGCATCCAGCGCTGGCTCGGCGAGTTGTCGGTGCTGAAGAACCGCTTCGCGCTGGTCGATGACGTCAAAGTCCTGGAGCAGCAACTGCTGGCGGCCAAAGACGCTCACGACGAAATGGCCGGTGCGCTGGCGCAGTCCCGTCAGTTCAGTGCCGAGGATCTCGAAGAACGTCTTCGCGATCTGGAAAAACGCCTGAAGTCGGTGAAGCAACAACTCGATCACGCCGACAACAACAGCTATGCACGCCTGCGCGAAGAGTTCTCGCAACAGGATGTCGAGCGCCTGATGCGCCTGTTCAACAGTGCGCTGTTCAGCCTGCCGCTGGGCGAACACGGCATCACCCTCGACGACGATGGCGAATGGGTGAAATCGGTCGAGCTGATCCTCGACGGCTTCAAGGGCGAGCGTTTCGAAGTGCCGGGCCTGTCGATCGACATCTCGCACATCGAGCCACCGGCTCTTCAAGCGCTGGCCGACCGTGCCGCGCTGCGCGATCAGAAAGAACGTCTGGAAAAAGAGCTCAAGCAACTCAAGACCCAGCAAGCCGTGGCCGCCGACCGCGCCGCGAGCAAGACCCAGACCGAAGCGCTGTACCAGCAGGTGCTGGATGCGCAGAAAGCGCTGGAAGATTTCCGCCGCACTCAGACCCTGAGCGCCGAAGAAAGCGACAAGCTCGAGCAACTGGCGCAGATGGAAGCCGCGCAGGACGAACTCAAGCGCTCCAGCGATGCGTTCACCGAGCGCGTACAGCAACTGTCGGCCAAGCTGCAACTGGTCGGCCGCCAGATCGCCGACATGGAAGCCAAGCAACGCACCCTCGACGACGCCCTGCGTCGTCGTCAGTTGCTGCCGGCAGACCTGCCGTTCGGCACGCCGTTCATGGATCCGGTCGACGACTCCATGGACAACCTGCTGCCGCTGCTCAATGACTATCAGGACAGCTGGCAAGGCCTTCTGCGCGCCGATGGCCAGATCGAAGCGCTGTACGCGCAAGTGCGTCTGAAAGGCGTGGCCAAGTTCGACAGCGAAGACGACATGGAGCGCCGTCTGTCGTTGCTGATCAACGCTTACGCGCACCGTACCGACGAAGCCCTGACCCTCGGCAAGGCGCGTCGCGCAGCCGTGACCGATATCGCGCGGACCCTGCGCAATATCCGCAGCGACTACGACAGCCTCGAGCACCAACTGGCGCTGTTCAACCGTGAGATCAACAAGCGTCAGGTGTCCAACCTGCAGAGCTTCCGCATCGTGCTCGCGCCGAACAAGGAAGCGCTCAAGCACATCGACCAGATCATCCACAGCGCCGGTCAGTACGAAGAAGGCGAAACCCTGTCGGTGTTCGACCTGAGCCAAAGCGCCGAGCAGGACAACAAGAACGAAGAGGCCAAGGAATACCTGGCGCGGCTGGTGGCGGCAAACCACAACCAGCTCGGCCTCAAGGACTTGTTCGAACTGGCGTTCGAGATCACAAAGGTCAACGGCCAGCCGGTGATCCACACCGACATCGATGGCGCGGCGTCCAACGGCACCACGATGACCATCAAGGCGCTGACCAACATGTATTTGTTGCTGCACTTGATGGACCGCGACCTGGCCGGTCGCGTGCGCCTGCCGTACTACCTCGACGAGGCGGCGGACATCGACGAGAAGAACCAGGCTGCGCTGCTGGAAACCAGCCTGCAACTGGGCTTCGTGCCGATTCTGGCGAGTGTGAAGCCGCAGGTCTGCGCCAGTGTCGCCATCGACCTGGAAGGCGGCAGCGGCCCGGCCGGAATCTATATCGACGAGGCGGACTGGAAGTACATCCGCCGCCACGATGTGGTGAAAGCCACCGTCAATGTCGAAGCGGACGAGCCGGAACTGGATGCGGTTTGATGCATAACTGACGGGCACAAAAAAGGGCCGCGATCCATTGGATCGCGGCCCTTTTTCATGGGCTCTCGATTATTTACCGAGGGGGATTTTCGGTGCCCAGTTCAGCCACTCGTCTTCGAACTTGTCGAACAGCGGGAAGGTTTGTTCGGCGCGGGCCGGATTGCCCATCTTCTCGCCGTCCGGTGTGGCGAAGGCGATACCTCCCTGAATAACGGTCTCGAGCGACTCAGTGCGCACCGTTACACCCTTGAACAGGCCAATGTCGAAACCGACGCCGCTAGTGTTCCAGAAGCGACTTCCGCTGCGCACCAGTGGCGCGTATTTCGGTTCGATCAGGATGTGCACCAGTACGCGATCCGCTGTCTGGCCCAGTTCGTAACCGGTGACTTTGCCTACGGTGATCTCTCGGTAGGTCACCGGAACACCCGGTTTCAGCGAGCCGCGACGGGCAGCGCTCAACACAAGGCTCAAGCCTGCCTCCTGCTTGGTGACTTCCGGCGGATTGGCCAGGGCCACGAAGTTCTTCTGCGGGCCGAGGTTCTTGGCCGCAGGTTGCACTTCGATGTACTGGCCGGTGACCAGGGTCTCCAGGTTCGAGGTCTTGATCAGACCCAACTCCGGTTTGACCACCCAGAACTGACTGCCGACTCGAGCAATCTTCTCCGGCACTTCAGTGATGCGCGCGGTGAGGATTACCGATTGCAGATCATCGGTCAGGTCGACACTTTCGATCTTGCCGACGTCCAGTCCCTTGAAGCGCACCGGGGTGCCGCTGCGCAGACCGTCCGCGCGATCGACCTTGATGGTGACGACGGCGCCTTTCTGATTCGCTTCATCATGGTTGGCGAACAGACGGAAGCGCGGGATGCGTTTTTGTAACGGTGCTTTGGCTTGTGGCGTTTCGAAGGCAATGCCGCCGGCCATCAGGGTCTGCAGCGATTCACTCTTGACCTGAATCCCGCCGGTCAACCCGCCGGTCAGCGTGACACCGCTGACGTTCCAGAACCGGGTCGAGGCGTTCACCAGGTTTTCGTATTCCTTCTCGATGTGGACGCCAATCACCAGTTGTTTGCGGGTCTTGGAGAACTGATAGCTCTGCACCGAACCGACCTTGACCTGCTTGTAGAGGATCGGGCTGCCGACGTCGATCGAGCCTAAGGTATCGGTGAACAGGACCAGGTGCAGGCCGGGTGCGCGCAGATCCAGCGGCGGGGCTTTTGGCCGGGCCTCGAATTCACGTTGTGGCGCACCACCCTTGTCGCCCGGACGTACGGCGATGTAGTTACCTTTTACCAACGCTTCCAGACCGGTAATGCCGGCCAGGGAGATCGAAGGTTTGACCACCCAGAATTGCGTGCCGGTGACCAGATAGTCTTCGGCCAGCGGATCAAGGGTCAGTTCGGCGGTTGCGCTGGACAGGTCCGGGTCAATCTTCAGCGCTTTCAGGTTACCGACCTGAATGCCCTTGTACATCACCGGGGTGCGCCCGGCTTGCAGGCCCTCGAAATCGCTGAGTTTGACCTTCACGCGGATACCGGCGGCGGCCGCATCGAAGTCTTCGTAGAGACGGAACGGCAGGCTTGGATCGGTGGGCGGGCTGTCCTTGCGGTTCTCCGGGGTGGCGAAGGCGATACCGCCGGCGACGATGCTGGCCAGGGATTCGCTGCGCACTTTCACACCGGACAGGTTGGCGTCGATGCTGATGCCGCTGGCGTTCCAGAAACGGGTGTGTTTGCGCACCAGTTTGGCGTAGGTCGGTTCGATGAACACCTTGAGCTCGACCGTACTCTGGTCTTCCGACAGCACGTAACTTTTGATCTGACCGACTTTGATCTGCTTGTAGAACACCGGGCTGCCGCGATTCAACGAACCCAAACGGTCGGCCTTGATCGTCAAGTGCAGACCGGGCTTCGAATCCGATAGCGGCGGCTCTTCGGCCAGTGCCTTGAACTTGCGGGTCGGCTCGCCTTCGCCGGGACTGATGGCGACGTAGTTACCCGATACCAGGGTTTCCAGGCCGGTGATACCGGCCAGGGTCACGCTCGGTTTGACCAGCCAGAAACGGGTGCTGGTCTTCAGGTACTGATCGACATCCTTATTCATCTCGATGGTCGCGATGACACCTTTGGAGTTGCCTTCATCATCGAGCTTGAGGGTTTTCACCTTGCCGACCGGCATGCCTTTGTAGACCACTTCGGTCTTGTTGGCCTGAATGCCTTCACCGCTTTCAAACCGCACCTGAATCTCGATACCGGTTTCGGTGTAGGCACGCCAGCCGAGCCAGCCGCCGATAATCAGGGCGATCAGGGGCAGCACCCAGATGGCAGACCAGTTCGAAGCCGGTCGGGTTTTCGCTACAGGCAAATCAGTCATGGTCGGCGTCCGACTCCGTGTTATCCCAAATCAGTCGGGGATCGAAAGTGACAGCGGCGAGCATCGTCAGAATCACCACACTGGCGAAGGCGATGGCGCCAAGATTGGCTTCGACACTGGCAAGCCGGCCGAAGTTGACGACCGCCACCAGAATGGCGATCACGAAAATATCGAGCATCGACCAGCGGCCGATGAACTCGATGAAGCGGTACATCCAGATCCGTTGACGGGCGGACAACGGCTGGCGGCGCTGTACGGAAAACAGCAGCAGCGCGATGCCCACCAGTTTGAAGGTCGGCACCAGGATGCTGGCGATGAACACCACGGCAGCGATCGGAATCATGCCGTGCTGCACCAGCTGGATGACGCCGGACATGATCGTACTCGGGTCACCCTGGCCCAGAGAGCTGACGGTCATGATCGGCAGAACATTGGCAGGGATGTAGATAATCGCGGCCGTGATCAGCAGCGCCCAGGTTCGCGCGAGACTATTGGGCCGCCGGGCGTGAACCAGCGCACCGCATCGGGTGCAGGTCTGGACATCGCTGTCGGTATCCTGCCTGTTCAGTTCGTGGCATTCGGTACAGATCAGAATGCCTGCATCAATCGCCCGCATGGGCATCTTCTCCTGATAACGCCTGCCAGATCTGGTGCGGCGACATCACCACTTCGAGCCAGACCTGAACCAGTAACAAGCCGATGAAACACGCCAGACCGAGGCCCACGGTGATAGCCGCCATGTCCGCCAGTTTGACGATCGCGACCAGGACGCCCATGAGATACACCTCGAGCATGCCCCAGTCTTTGAGGTGGTGATAAATGCGGTAGAGCAGCAGGCCATAACTGCGTCCAATGTTGAAACGGATCGTCAGCAACACGATCAGCTGACACAGCAGTTTCAACAGTGGAATCGCCATGCTGCAAAGGAATACGACAACCGAAACACCGCGCATATCGGTGTTGAACAGACCGATAACACCGCTCCAGACGGTGTCCTGCGACGATTGCCCGAGAACATTGAGCTGCATGATGGGTAAAAAGTTCGCCGGCACGTAGAGCAACAGCGCGGCAATGACCAGGGCGAGGCTGCGCTGCACCACGTTATGACGGTGAGCGTACAGTTCGTAACCGCAGCGTGGGCAGAGGGCTTTTTCGCCGTGAGCAAGCTTGGGCTTGCGCATCAGCAGATCGCACTCATGGCAGGCCACCAAGTCATCCAGCGGTAAATCTGACAGCCCGGGGGCGTCAACCGAATCCGACATAAGGGCTCTGGCTCCGAGAAAGTTGGGATCTATTCTAGTGTTCTGATTCGAAAATAACTGTGCAAATTTGTTCGCTGACGCGAGCAAAAAACTTTCCTGCGGGCAAAACAAAACCCCAACTGCTTTCGCAATTGGGGTTTCGGAATTTAATCTTGACGATGAC
>NZ_JBWKYU010000017.1:0-140174 GCF_059423925.1 Pseudomonas sp. GW458-11-26-14-LB4 | reverse complement strand
GGCAATCTGGGCGGGCGGGACGAGCCGTCGGTCGGGTTGGGCGTCAACCGTGTCGAATGGCGGCCGCCCGAGTCGACTACTCAGCAGATCGAACCCACCCTGAAAGGAGAATGACCATGGCTTACATCGATGTTTTCGTGGCACCCGTGCCGAGTGCCAACCGCGAACAGTACAAAAAACACTGCGAGATCGCCGCGAAGCTGTTCAAGGAATACGGCGCGCTGGAGGTGATTCAGGGCTGGGGCGATGACGTGCCGGACGGCAAGGTCACCTCATTCCCGATGGCGGTGAAACTCAAGGAAGGCGAAACCGTATCGGCGGGCTGGCTGGTCTGGCCGGACAAGGCCACCCGCGACGCCGGCATGGCGAAAATGATGGAAGACCCGCGCATGCAGCCGGACGTCAATCCGATGCCGTTCGATGGGCAGCGGATGATCTTCGGTGGCTTCAAGGACATTCTCGAGCCTTGATGCCGCGTTGCCGGGTCACTCCGCCGACGGGGTGATCCGGCAGCCTTTGCGGTTGCGAATCTGCTCGTCCGTCGGCCGCTCGCGCACAAATTCGAAACGCGGCTCACCTTCGCTGTAATGCACCAGCCAGCCCCATTCCAGTTCGCTCTCATCCTGTCCGGGATTCGGCGGTCGGGCCCACCAGGGTTCTTTGCTGAGGATCTCGCGCATGATGTCCTCCGGTTGATGGCAATCGTTGAACTATAAACCCCACGCCGAGAGTCGCCAGAAACGGGCGTGTAGAATCCAGGGATCTCGACGAACGAAGGAGCGTGGCCATGACGGACGAAACGCGCGGGGATCAACCGTTCAAGCGGCTGTTCTTCGCCCTGGACTGCCCGCCGGCGCAGCGCAAGGCGATTGCCCAGTGGCGCGGCGAACTGGGTTTGCGTACCGGCAAACCGGTGCCGGCGGACAACTTTCATCTGACGCTGCTGTTTCTCGGTGCGGTGCCGTTGGCGCAGATTGGCGAAGTCTGCGAGGCGGCGGCAAAAGTGCGCACGCCGGGCGAGGCGCTGAGGATTTCACTGGATCGGTTGCAGGTCTGGCGCCGTGCCGGGGTATTGTCGCTGGCGCCCGAGCAGGCGCCGCAGGGATTGTTGCGGCTGGTGTATGCGCTGGAGCAGGCGATGTTGCCGTTCGGATTTGAAGAGGCAACGCGCGAGTATCGTCCGCACCTGACACTGGCCCGGGACTATCGGGCGCCGGAACCGGAATCTGCCACGCCGCCGGAGTTCTTCCTGCGGGCTGAACGCTTTGCGCTGTTCGAATCCCACAAGGGCCGCTATCGCTCGCTGGCCGACTGGCCACTGATCTGAGCCCACAAAAAAAGGCGCCCGAGGGCGCCTGAATTCACCTGAACCGAGGAAGCCAGGTGAGGCCGTTCAGAGCAGGGGGCAGCGGTGGTAAGGCGCTGCATGAACGGAAATCGAGGTGTGTTTATTTGCCGAGTTTCACGCGGGTCCAGCCCCGGGTCATGATCCGTTGCGTGGCAATCGGCTGATCCGGCACCGCATACAGCGTGGCCATCACCGCTTGCGGCGGGTATGAGCCCGGGTCGTTGCGGATCGCTTCGTCCACCAGCGGCGTCGCGGCTTCGTTGGCGTTGCTGTAGCCGATGCTGTTGGTGACTTCGGCGATGATGTCCGGGCGCATCAGGAAGTTCATGAACAGGTAGGCGTTCTCGACGTTGGCGGCATCGCGCGGGATGGCGACCATGTCATAGAAACTGCCGGCGCCTTCCTTGGGAATGCTGTAGTCGATCTCGACCTTGTTGCCCGATTCGACCGCGCGAGCCTTGGCCTGCAACACGTCACCCGAATAGCCGACCGCTACGCAGATGTTGCCGTTGGCCAGATCGGAGATGTACTTGGACGAATGGAAGTACGCCACCGACGGCCGGATCTTCATGAACAGCGCTTCGGCTTCGGCGATGTGCTTCACGTCCTTGTCGTTCACCGGATAGCCCAGGTAGTGCAGGGCGGCCGGGAGCATTTCGGTCGGCGAATCGAGGAAGCTGATGCCACAGGCCTTCAGCTTCTCGGCGTTTTCCGGTTTGAACAGCAGGTCCCAGGAGTTGGTCGGCGCATTCTTGCCGAGCACTTCCTTGACCTTGTCCGGGTTGAAGCCGATGCCGATCGAGCCCCACATGTACGGGAACGCGTGGGCGTTGTCCGGATCACTGGCGGAGGCGTTTTTCAGCAGCACCGGGTTGAGGTTTTTCCAGTTTGGCAGCTTCGATTTGTCCAGAGTCTGATAGACCCCGGCCTTGATCTGCTTGGCCAGGAAACTGTTGGACGGCACCACGATGTCGTAGCCGGATTTACCCGCGAGCAGACGTGCCTCGAGGGTTTCATTGCTGTCGAACACATCGTAGGTCACGCGGATGCCGGTCTCGTCCTCGAACTTCTTGACGGTGTCCGGGGCGATGTAATCCGACCAGTTGTAAACGCGCAGCACCTTGTCGTTGGCCTGGGCGCCCGTGGCGATTGCGCCCAATAAGGACAGTGTCAGCAGAGTCCTGCCAAACATTTTCATCGGTGAAACTCCATTCTTTTTATTCAAAAGCTTTTAAGCCAAAGCGCAAAGCCGTAAAACGCGACGGCCCTAGGCCGTCGCTGCCACTCGTTGAGGTTGCGGTTGCTGCCACGATTCGTTGGCGGTCTGATCCATCGCTTCCTGAATCGCACGCTTGCGGTTGGCTTCTGCCTTGCGGCCGAAGTACCAGACCAGGAAAGTCACCAGCGACACCGCCAGCAGAATCAGGCTGGCCACGGCGTTGATCTCGGGCTTCACGCCCAGACGCACGGCCGAGAACACTTCCATCGGCAGGGTCGTCGAACCCGGGCCCGACACGAAGCTCGCCAGCACCAGATCATCCAGCGACAGGGCGAACGACATCATGCCGCCCGCCGCCAGCGACGGCGCGATCATCGGGATGGTGATCAGGAAAAACACCTTGAACGGTTTCGCGCCCAGATCCATCGCCGCTTCTTCGATCGACAGGTCCAGCTCGCGCAAGCGGGCGGAGACTACCACTGCCACATAAGCGGCACAAAACGTGGTGTGGGCGATCCAGATCGTGACAATGCCACGCTCCTGCGGCCAGCCGATCAGTTGCGCCATCGCCACGAACAGCAGCAACAGCGACAGACCGGTAATCACCTCAGGCATCACCAGCGGCGCGGTGACCAGACCACCGAACAGCGTGCGACCCTTGAAGCGTGTCACGCGGGTCAGCACGAAGGCGGCGAGGGTGCCCAGCGCCACGGCGGCGATCGCGGTGTAGCAGGCGATTTCCAGCGAGCGCACCACCGAGCCCATCAGTTGGGTGTTGTCGAGCAGGCCGACGTACCACTTCACCGACCAGCCGCCCCAGACCGTCACCAGTTTCGAGGCGTTGAACGAGTAGATCACCAGAATCAGCATCGGCAGATAAATGAACGTCAGGCCGAAGA
The DNA here is from genome assembly GCF_059423925.1 of Pseudomonas sp. GW458-11-26-14-LB4. Taxonomy (NCBI): domain Bacteria; kingdom Pseudomonadati; phylum Pseudomonadota; class Gammaproteobacteria; order Pseudomonadales; family Pseudomonadaceae; genus Pseudomonas; species Pseudomonas sp. GW458-11-26-14-LB4. The sequence goes on along the minus strand of NZ_JBWKYU010000017.1, from coordinate 136,708 downwards.
TCAACATGAACTTTGCAAAACCGAAGCGTTTCATCCCCGTGCCTCCATCTCTTTGGCCTGGCTGCGGTTGAACAGCAGAATCGGCACAATCAGGATCAACAGCATCACCACCGCCAGCGCGGACGCCACCGGCCAGTCGCGGTTATTGAAGAACTCTTGCCATAGCACGCGACCGATCATCAGGGTCTCCGGGCCGCCCAGCAGTTCCGGAATCACGAACTCGCCCACCACCGGAATGAACACCAGCATGCAGCCGGCGATGATGCCGTTCTTGGCCAGCGGCACAGTGATTTTCCAGAAGTTATTGAAGTTGCTCGAACCCAGATCCTGCGCGGCTTCCAGCAGACTGCCGTCGTGTTTCACCAGGTTGGCGTAGAGCGGCAGCACCATGAACGGCAGGTAGGCGTAGACGACCCCGATATACACGGCAGTGTTGGTGTTGAGGATCTCGATCGGGTGATCGGTGAGCCCGGTCCACATCAAAAATGCGTTGAGCAGACCGTTGTTGCTGAGGATGCCCATCCACGCATACACGCGGATCAGGATCGCGGTCCAGGTCGGCATCATGATCAACAGCAGCAGGACGTTTTGCGTTTCCTTGCCGGTCTTGGTGATCGCGTAGGCCATCGGGAAACCGATCACCAGGCACATCAGCGTACTGAGCAGCGCCACCTTCAACGACCCGAGGTAGGCCGACAGGTACAGCTCGTCTTCGCCGAGCAGGGTGTAGTTGCCGATGTTCAGGAACAGCTGGAATTTCTGTTCGGCGTAGGTGTAGATCTCCGAGTACGGCGGGATCGACAGCGCGGCTTCCGAGAAGCTGATCTTCATCACCAGAAAGAACGGCAGCATGAAGAACAGGAACAGCCAGATGAACGGGATGCCGATGACGAACTTTCGCCCGCTGGGCACCAGGCGCAGGAATTGCTGATTGAAGGTTCTCATGAGCGCAGTACCACGCCGCTGTCGTCTTCCCACCAGACGTAGACCTTGTCGTCCCAGGTCGGCCGCGCGCCACGGCGTTCGGCGTTGGCCATGAACGACTGGACGATCTTGCCGCTCGGCAACTCGACGTAGAACACCGAGTGGCCGCCGAGGTAGGCGATGTCATGCACCTTGCCTTCGGACCAGTTGTAGCGGGTCTCCGGCTTGATCGTGCTGACCAGCATTTTTTCCGGGCGGATCGCGTAGGTGATCGACTTGTCCTGCACCGAAGTGCTGACGCCGTGACCGACGTAGATCTTTTGCTGCAAGTCCGGGCTGTGAATGATCGCGTGACCTTCAAGGTCCTCGACCACGGTGCCGTCGAAGGCGTTCACGTTGCCGATGAATTCGCAGACCATGCGGCTGACCGGCGCTTCATAGATGTCGACCGGGCTGCCGATCTGGGCGATCCAGCCCAGGTGCATGATCGCGATGCGCTCAGCCATGGTCATGGCCTCTTCCTGGTCGTGGGTCACCATCACGCAGGTCACGCCGACGCGCTCGATGATCTCAACCAGTTCCAGCTGCATCTGCGAACGCAGTTTTTTATCCAGTGCGCCCATCGGTTCGTCGAGCAGCAACAGCTTCGGACGCTTGGCCAGGGAGCGGGCGAGGGCCACGCGCTGACGCTGGCCGCCGGACAGTTGATGCGGGCGGCGCTTGGCGTATTGGGTCATGTGGACGAGGCGCAGCATTTCTTCGACGCGGGCATCGATTTCGCTGGCCGGCAAACGGTCCTGCTTGAGGCCGAAGGCGATGTTCTGCGCCACGGTCATGTGCGGGAACAGGGCGTAGGACTGGAACATCATGTTGATCGGCCGCTCGTACGGCGGCATGTCGGTGATGTCGACACCGTCGAGCAGAATGCGTCCTTCAGTCGGCCGTTCGAAACCGGCGAGCATGCGCAGCAAGGTCGATTTGCCCGAGCCGGAGCCGCCGAGCAGGGCGAAGATTTCGCCCTGATGGATCTCCAGGGACACATCGTCCACCGCAGTGGTTTCGTCGAACTTCTTGGTAACTCGATCGACCTTCACCAGAACCTTTTTCGGTTGCTGATGACCTTCAAGAGCCTTCCTGTAAGTGCTGGAGGCGTTTGCCATGTGAAACTCCCAACAGGTTTCAGTCGCCGGGCCAACGCGGCCTGGCTTAAGAGTGGATTGCAGACCCGCACCGTGCGGGTTGTTCGGCGCCGCCGTCCTGGCTGCCGGGTGGTGCTTTTTGTTTTCGCGGTGTGTTGCTGATCGCGGATGACGGATGCGCAAACGCGCAGCCGCCGACCCCGCGGGGGCAGTAAATGGTTTTGCAATCGTTGGGTGGCGTCAGCGCTGGTTGCGTCGCGCCGCACGCTGGCGGCAAGCCTCGCCGAATGCCTGGAAAATCCGCAGGTAGTTCGGGTTGTCCAGCACCTGCCATTCCGGGTGCCATTGCACGCCGAGGGCGAAGGTCGGGCTGTGTTCTACCGAGACCGCCTCGATCAGGCCATCCGGTGCCACGGCTTCGGCGCGCAGGCCGGGAGCGAGGCGGTCGATGCCCTGACTGTGAATCGAGTTGACCTGGAATTCACCCGGCAGCTCCAGCGCTTCGAACACGCCACCGGGCAGCACCGTCACGGCATGGGCCGGGGCGTATTGCACGGCGACATCCGGGCTGTCGGCTTCGCGGTGATCGAGCATGCCCGGCAACTCATGCACCTTCTGGTGCAGGCTGCCGCCGAACGCTACGTTCATTTCCTGGAAGCCCCGGCAGATACCGAGTACCGGAACGCCCGCCGCGATGGCTGCACGCAATAAAGGAAGGGTAGTGGCATCCCGCGCCGGATCGTGATCCGTGCCGGGAGCGCTGTCCGGGCCCTGATAGTGGAAAGGTTCCACGTTGGACGGCGAGCCGGTCAGCAACAGACCGTCGAGCTGACCCAGCAGGTCTTCGATTTCAGTCAGTTTGCCAAGGGAAGGAATGACGACGGGCAACCCCAGCGCCGCAACGCTGACAGCGCGAACGTACTTGTCGCCGCTGATGTGATAGGGGTGCAGGCCAATCTGTTTGACGCACGCAGTAACGCCGATCAATGGCTTGAATGCCATTTTTATTCACCTCGAAGTTTGACACTTGAACGAGCTTTTCCGGAGCTTAGCCTCGTTGATTTTAATTAACAACTCCCATGTAAAAAATTCTAAACGCCGTTCATCAAATCTTCATCAAGACCGGGGTTCTGGCGCCTGTATTGGCACGAGAGTGTTAAAAAAGCCCGAAAAATAAACGCTGAGCGGCCCTGCGTTCGCTATTGACTTCACTTTGCCGTTCGGGTTGACTGGCTCGGCGAAACAGTAGTGAACATAATAATTAACAGCTAAATAGGTGCATCATGTCGGTCCCTCTGCGTGCCGTTCAACTCAACGAAGCAAACGCATTCCTTAAGAAACATCCTGAGGTTTTGTACGTCGACCTTCTGATTGCAGACATGAACGGTGTGGTGCGCGGCAAGCGCATCGAGCGCACCAGTCTTCACAAGGTTTACGAGAAAGGCATCAACCTGCCGGCCTCGCTCTTTGCCCTCGACATCAACGGCTCCACGGTGGAAAGCACCGGCCTGGGCCTGGACATCGGCGACGCCGACCGTATCTGCTACCCGATCCCCGGCACCCTGAGCATCGAGCCTTGGCAGAAGCGTCCGACCGCACAACTGCTGATGACCATGCACGAACTGGAAGGTGAGCCATTCTTCGCCGACCCGCGTGAAGTGTTGGCCAACGTGGTGCGCAAGTTCGACGCATTGGGCCTGACCATCTGCGCCGCGTTCGAACTCGAGTTCTACCTGATCGACCAGGACAACGTGAACGGCCGTCCGCAATCGCCGCGTTCGCCGGTGTCGGGCAAGCGTCCGGTGTCGACCCAGGTTTATCTGATCGACGACCTCGACGAATACGTCGACTGCCTGCAAGACATCCTCGAAGGCGCGAAAGAGCAGGGCATTCCTGCCGACGCCATCGTCAAGGAAAGCGCCCCTGCGCAGTTCGAAGTCAACCTGCACCACGTCTCCGACCCGATCAAGGCGTGCGACTACGCCGTCCTGCTCAAGCGTCTGGTGAAGAACATCGCCTACGACCACGAGATGGACACCACCTTCATGGCCAAGCCGTATCCGGGCCAGGCGGGCAACGGTCTGCACGTGCACATTTCGATCCTGGACAAAGAAGGCAACAACATCTTCGCCAGCGAGGATCCCGAGCAGAACGCCGCGCTACGCCACGCGATCGGCGGTGTGCTGGAGACCCTGCCTGCGCAAATGGCTTTCCTGTGCCCGAACGTCAACTCCTACCGCCGCTTCGGCGCGCAGTTCTACGTGCCGAATTCGCCGAGCTGGGGCATTGACAATCGCACCGTGGCCGTCCGCGTGCCGACCGGTTCGCCGGACGCCGTGCGCATCGAGCATCGCGTAGCCGGTGCTGACGCCAACCCGTACCTGCTGATGGCTTCCGTGCTGGCCGGTATTCACCACGGCCTGACCAACGAAATCGAGCCGGGCGCCCCGGTCGAAGGCAACAGCTACGAGCAGAACGAACAGAGCCTGCCGAACAACCTGCGCGACGCCCTGCGTGAGCTGGACGACAGCGAAGTCATGGCCCGCTACATCGATCCGATGTACATCGACGTATTTGTCGCGTGCAAGGAAAGCGAGCTGGCCGAGTTCGAGAACTCGATCTCTGACCTTGAGTACAACTGGTATCTGCATACGGTGTGAGGTCCTCAAAAGCCCCTCACCCTAACCCTCTCCCGGAGGGAGAGGGGACTGACCGAGTTGTCTTGAGATATTCAGCGACCTGACCGATCCAGTCGATTATGGATTCGGTAGAGATTTTTCAGGTCGGCGGAGCTCTCCAGCATCCCCCGGTCGGTCCCCTCTCCCCCCGGGAGAGGGCTAGGGTGAGGGCAGCCATCTCAAGTCGAACACACACACACCAGACACCCCCAAATTCCCCCGCGTCGAGCCACCACCATGACAACGACCCGCAACGACTGGGAACAACGCTTCCAGTCCCTGACCCTCGAATCCCGCGCCTTCATCAATGGCGAATACCGTCCGGCCATCAGCGGCGACACCTTCGAATGCCTGAGCCCCGTCGACGGCCGTTTCCTGGCCTCCGTCGCCAGCACCGATGAAGCCGACGCCAACCTCGCCGTCGAAGCTGCGCGCCAATCCTTCAACTCCGGCGTGTGGGCGAACAAGGCCCCGGCCGAGCGCAAGCGCATCCTGATTCGCTTCGCCGATCTGATCCTGCAACACCAGGAAGAACTGGCGCTGCTGGAAACCCTCGACATGGGCAAACCGATCAGCGACTCGATGAGCATCGACATCCCGGCGACCGCCAACGCGATCCGCTGGAGCGCCGAAGCCATCGACAAGATCTACGACGAAGTCGCCGCCACCCCACACGATCAACTGGGTCTGGTCACTCGCGAGCCAGCGGGCGTAGTCGCAGCCATCGTGCCGTGGAACTTCCCGCTGATCATGGCCAGCTGGAAATTCGCCCCGGCGCTGGCGGCAGGTAACTCGTTCATCCTCAAACCTTCGGAAAAATCCCCGCTGACCGCGATCCGCATCGCCCAACTGGCGCTGGATGCCGGCATTCCGAAAGGCGTGTTCAACGTCTTGCCAGGCTTCGGTCACACCGTCGGCAAGGCGTTGGCGTTGCACATGGACGTCGACGTGCTGGCCTTCACCGGCTCCACCGCGATTGCCAAGCAACTGATGATTTATGCCGGCCAAAGCAACATGAAACGCGTCTGGCTCGAAGCGGGGGGCAAGAGCCCGAACGTGGTGTTTGCCGACGCACCGGACTTGCGCGCGGCAGCACAAGCGGCGGCCGGCGCCATTGCGTTCAACCAGGGCGAAGTCTGCACCGCCGGCTCGCGCCTGCTGGTGGAGCGTTCGATCCGCGAGCAATTCATCCCGCTGCTGGTGGAAGCGTTGCAAGCTTGGAAACCGGGGCACGCCCTGGATCCGGCCACCACCGTCGGCGCCGTGGTCGATCAGCGCCAATTGGACAACGTGCTGCGCTATATCAGCATCGGTCGGGAGCAGGGTGCCGAGCTGATCGCCGGCGGTCAGCGCACCCTCGAAGAAACCGGCGGCACCTACATCGAGCCGACGATTTTTGACGGCGTGACCAACGCGATGACCATCGCCAAGGAAGAAATCTTCGGCCCGGTGCTGTCGCTGATCACCTTCGACACCGTTGAAGAAGCGCTGCACATCGCCAACGACAGCATCTTCGGCCTCGCCGCCGGGGTCTGGACCAGCAATCTGAGCAAGGCCCACACCTTCGCCCGTGGCCTGCGCGCCGGCAGCGTGTGGGTCAACCAGTATGACGGCGGCGACATGACCGCACCGTTCGGTGGCTTCAAGCAGTCGGGCAACGGTCGCGACAAATCGTTGCACGCGTTCGACAAGTACACCGAGCTGAAAGCGACCTGGATCAAGCTCTGACTCTTTTACAGCGGTGGTCGCCTGCAACCGGCGACCCTCGGAGAATAAAAAAATGAAACAACAACACGTGAACAGCTACTACGCCGCCACCCGCAACGAAGTGATCGATTTCCCGATCCTCGAAGAGTCGGTGGAGTGCGATGTCTGCATCATCGGCGCCGGCTACACCGGCCTGTCCTCGGCACTGTTCCTGAGCGAAGCCGGCTACAAGGTGACGGTGCTGGAAGCGGCGAAAGTCGGCTACGGCGCCAGCGGTCGCAACGGCGGTCAACTGGTCAACTCCTACAGCCGCGACGTCGACGTGATCGAAGCGCGCTACGGCGACAAGACCGCCGAAATCCTCGGCAGCATGATTTTCGAAGGCGCCGACATCATTCGTTCGCGCATCAAGGAATACGACATCAAGTGCGACTACCGCCCGGGCGGCATTTTCGCAGCGATGAACAAGAAACAACTGAACGGCCTGGCCGAACAAAAACGTAGCTGGGAACGTTACGGCAATAAAAACCTGAAGATGCTCGACGCTGCGGACATCCGCCGCGAAGTCGGCTCCGACGCCTACGTCGGCGGTCTGCTGGATATGCAGGGTGGTCACATCCACCCGCTGAACCTGGCCCTCGGCGAAGCCGCGGCCATCGTGCGTCTGGGCGGCAAGATCTACGAGCAGTCCGCTGCCGTCGAAATCAAATACGGCGAGCCCAACGTCGTGCGCACCACCAAAGGCCAGGTCCGCGCCAAGTACCTGCTGATCGCCGGCAACGCCTACCTGCCGCAAGGCCTCGACAACCGTGTGACCGCCAAGAGCATGCCGTGCGGCTCGCAGATCTGCGTCACCGAACCGTTGACCGAGAAACAGGCGCGCAGCCTGATCACCAACAACTACTGCGTCGAAGATTGCAACTACCTGCTCGACTACTACCGTCTGACCGCCGACAACCGTCTGCTCTACGGCGGCGGCGTGGTCTACGGCGCCCGTGAACCGGACGACATCGAAACCCTGATCCGCCCGAAGATCCTCAAGACCTTCCCGCAGCTCAAGGACGTGAAAATCGACTACCGCTGGACCGGCAACTTCCTGCTGACCATGTCGCGCATGCCGCAATTCGGCCGCATCGAGAAAAACGCCTACTACATGCAGGGCTACAGCGGCCACGGCGTCACGTGCTCGCACCTGGCCGGCAAACTGATCTCGGAAATGATCCGCGGCGACGCCGAACGCTTCGACGCCTTCGCCTCCCTGCCACACATGCCGATGCTCGGCGGCCGCACCTTCTCCGCGCCACTGACCGCCCTCGGCGCCGTGTACTACTCGCTGCGCGACCGTTTCGGCATCTGATTAACCTCGCCGGCGGCGCCCCCAAAAAGGGCGTCGCCGGCTTTTTCATGTGCCGTCCATCGAACCTGCTGAGCAACACCGACAAACGTGATTTAATAGCCGCCTTTCACGGTTCCGGGACACGGGAGCAACGTGATCCGCGCGACCTGCGCGGCACCCGCCACCCACCCCCATCGCCCTTAAGTCGTTCTCACATAAGGCTGTCATGGATACGGGTTCTCGACTCAAACTAGTACGCGAAAGCTACAAACTCTCCCAGCGCGAGCTGGCCCGGCGTAGCGGCGTGACCAATGCCACCATCTCCCTGATCGAACAGAATCGCGTCAGTCCTTCCGTCAGCTCACTGAAAAAGCTGCTCGAAGGCATCCCGATGTCCCTGGCCGACTTCTTCACCTTCGACCAGCCCCCCCGCGAACACCAATACGTCTTCCGCGCCAACGAACAACCCGACCTCGGCCGCCACGGCCTGCGCCTGCTCCTGATCGGCGCCTCGGTCCCCAGCCGCCAGATGCGCTTGCTGCGCGAGCAATACGCCCCGGGCGCGAGTTCGGGGGAAGAGCCGATTGTTCACGCGGAAGGTGAGGAGTGCGGGTTGGTGACGCGTGGCACCGTGGAGTTGACGGTGGATGGGCAGGTGAGCGTGTTGAGTGCGGGGGATGGGTATTACTTCCCGACGACGTTGCCGCACAAGTTCCGGAATATCGGGGCGGATGAGGCTGAGATTATTAGTGCGAATACGCCGGCGAATTTTTGAGAAAAACGCCGTTTTCCTCGCATGAACCGCAAACTGAAAACCGCAGAGATGCGGTTTTTTTACGACTGAAATTCTGTTCCCTCTCTCGTTTTTGAATGCTTAAAGTGATGTTTATGTGCCATCATATGGATCCAAAAAATGGAGGTGGCTCATGGCAGAAAAAAAAGACGAGAATTTAGGTGGAGCCGTTGCCGCAGGCGTTAGCGCTGCAACAGGAGCAGGCCTCGGTGCAGCCTACGGTGTAACCGCTATCGGAGTAGCCGCAGCTGAAACGGCCGCAGCGGCTGCTCTTGCGACTGCTGGATCGGCTGCAGCAACTACTGCAACGTTGGCTGCAGCGGGTGGTGGTAGCTTGGCGGTGGGTGGAACTGGGATGGTTGGTGGGGTAACGGCGATTGCGGGAAGTGCTGCTGGCGCTGCCGTCTTGCCTATTGTCGGATGCGCTGTTGCCGGAGCTGCGGTGTTAGGGTTGGTTGGCTGGGGGGCTTATAAAGTTGGTCGTAAGTTTCTTGATGATTGAACAAAATTAGTCGCAAAATATTTAAAAAATTTGTTTTTTCGATGATTCATTGCGCTCGGTAATTCGATTGTATAGATCGTAGCGAGCCAAGCTTTTTGGTCTCAACAGATAAGGATGTTGCAGCTGTGGTTTTTTAAAAAGGAAGGTCGTGCTACATATCTAGAGTTTTTGAGGAATTTAACTCCGCAGATTCTTCTATTCGCCGCCATCATGATTATTGGCGAAAAAATGATGAGGCAACCTCCTGAGTCTTGTGCGTGGTATGGCATTGGGGTCTTTGTGCTAGTGCTGTTCGCAATTATGTGGATTCTTGCATTCGCTGCCAATGGATCTCTTTTATATGACAAGGCATTGGCCAGTCGCTCTGACATTGAAGAGCATAAGAGCATGCTGAAAGAGGGTGGGCTCAAGGGTGGTAAGTTGGCATGGGCGTCCTTTAAATATACTGCTGGTAATCATCGGCTTTTGGTTGCTGAAGTCGTGATCATCATTTTTGTGATCTATGGTAGTACAATTTTGGCGATGATGTCCGGTGTTATAACTGCACTTGGATTTCTCAAAAATGTAAAATAAAAAGTAGCTTAAAAGTGGCAGATTTATTTGTGCAAGTCCGTCACCTTCAATTTTCCTAGCCAAAAACACCAAGTTTCCGTTGCTCTATAACTCGAAACGCGTCACTCACGTCCTGAATTATAGTTCTGGCGATGATGGTGACTGTGTTGATGTCATGTTCCATGAAAAGGTGACAGATTTATTTATGTGGCAGGATGCCGAAGAGCTGAAACAACGTGTTGCCGGCTTCCAGAATGAATACTTCTCCGCCTGCCTGGCCCGTGCGACACTATAGTTTTTTATTATTTTCTATCGATTGCGGTGGTGCAGTAGATGTTTTCTTGTGAGCAGTACTCAACATTGACGGAAGTTAAATCCGTCTTTCTAGTTGTAGGTGGTTTGACGACAGTGGCTTACGTAATTTATTTAGGCGCTATAGTAGTTCTGAAGGCGCTGGGACGTGATCTAAATCGTCTTGTAAGTAATGGGTTTTTTGTGTCTCTGGTGAATTTGGCCGCTCGTCGATGCATTTGGTTCGCTGTTTGCGTATCTGTTGGAATGGCTATCTGTGGTTGGATGATATTGGCACTGGATTACCTTTTATCATTGAGATTCGGCCCCTTTGAAGAATGTACAACAGTGTACTTTCTCTATGGGTGGAAAATGTGCCTCACTGGAATGATGCTTGGATTTTTGCTTTATTTTGCGACAAAAGCTCAGCGTTTCCACATTCCGCTTGGTAAATTCACATCGCTGACCATCAGTACCCCTCGAGAATATCACCTGCATCTAAATGGCAAGATTGAGCCGGTGTCAATGGCATACGTTTATGCGCGAAATTCCATTAATAAACTTATAAAAGAACACTCTGGATTCGTGTTGGTCATGGAATCTTGGCTTTTGGCCCAAGATGCTATTCCGCCAATAGGAGTAGAGGCAGTCAAGGGAACGTACTCTTTTGTTGTTTCGTGGCGTAGTCGAAGCGGGGGGAAGTTTGTTAGAGGTTTTTTGCTGGTCTGTAGACTTGTTGCAATGTTTGTCTTGGCTCCAGTGATATATAAAAAATATCGTTATCTTCGGCTGAGTCCGATGACTCCATCGAGGGGTATGCAGTTGCTGTTGATGAAGTATTCTTCCCTTAATGTCAGTTGGAGTTATAAAATGACACCATTTTTTCAGCTCTTGGTTTTAACTGCTCTGTACCCGGAAAGAATGGAAGCGGCAACAGGGTGTAGCGGAGTAATAGTTATAGAGATTTAAGCTAGAATTGCTTTTTTTTTTGGAATTAAGAAGGTGACAGATTTTCTTGTGTAAGCCCGCCATCTTCCAGTGCTCTAACCAAGGAAAACGAAAGAAAAGGTGACAAAGAAAAGATGACAGATTTAATTATGTGAACCTGTCACCTTCAAATTTTCTAGCCAGGAACATCGAATCCTCGTTGCTCTATAACTCGAAATATATCACTCACGTCTTGCACCATGATCCTGGCAATGGTGGTCACAGTGTAGATGTCGTGTTCTGCATGGTCGGGGAGGCGGATGCAGGCCATCAGATCCAGGTATTTGAGAACGGCGTTAAGGCGCTCACTGGCACAAGCATGGAGGTCCCGCAGTGGGGCGTCAGCGTCGATGAGCAGGACGGGTCGATCGGTAGCGGGGTGGGACATGTTCGCGCAGTGGCGCATCAGTTTCTGTGTCGTCATGGTGTTAATCCTTTGTTGAGAAGAATTGCCACCGTTCTGCTGCGAAACAAAATGGGTGGCAGCTATGCGCGGGTTCGCAGACCGGAGGATTAACACCAAGACCCGGCAGACCCGAAAGTCTCCCACGCACAACCGCCGTAAAATTTGCGCAGCCGGGAGTCGGCCGTGCCAGACGGAACAGGTGTCAATCTTAAGGGCTGCGAAACCCTATCGCCAAATTCCTTCAGCGACAGACCCACTCTAGGTACCGATTCCCACCGTCGCAATCAGACTGTAGGACGTGAAATCACCACGTGTGGCCAGCGATTTTGCTCCCGGTTGGCGGCGCAATCGGCGTAAATCAATGGCTGCAGCGTGTCAGGGAAAAATGACTTGCCATGTTTCGGCCCACTTCGCAGCCCCATAAGAACCAGCTCCCTCACGACGCGAAGTGATTTCCTACGGCGTTTTCAGATCAAAAAATTCATCACACATCCCCGCCCCGGAACTTTCCTCAAAACCGATGTCAATTTGATGGCGTGCCGCGACGCTCATTCAACGGCTCAAGCAGTGCCAGGCTGGTTCCTGGTCAACCATGGAAGTGTGTGATGAGACTATTACTCGCAATGTTGTTGATGTTCAGCGGCTACAGCTTTGCCAGTTGCGGCAACATTGATGACCACGATCAGCGTGCCTATTGCAATGCAAGGGAGAGCGGCAGCAGTTGCGGCAACATCGATAATCACGATCTACGAGCGGCGTGTAACGCGGAAATGGGGGGCAGTTCCTGCGGCAATATTGACGACCATGACCAGCGTGCCTATTGCAACGCCAAAAAGAGCGGCAGCAGCTGCGGCAACATCGATGATCATGACCTGCGTGCACGGTGCAACGCGGAGCAGGGTGGCAGTTCCTGCGGCAACATCGATGACCACGACCAGCGTGCCTACTGCAATGCCACCACGGGTGGCAGCAGCTGCGGGAATATCGACAACCATGATTTACGTACGCGGTGTGAGGCTATGAAGCGCTGATCTGGTTTTGATTGCGTCACCCAGTGCCAGGCTGTTTCCCGGCAAGCCCAAGGAAGTGTGAGATGAAACTGATTCTTGCGATGTTGTTGCTGTTCAGCGGTTATGTTTCCGCCAGTTGCTCCAGCATCAGTGATCACGACAAACGCAGTTACTGCCAGGCCAGGGAGGAAGGCAGCAGCTGTTCTTCCATCGGCGACCACGATTTGCGTTCGGCCTGCGAAGCGGAAAAAGGCAGCTCGTGCTCAAGCATTGGCGATCATGACCAGCGCGCTTATTGCGAAGCCAAAAAGGGCAGCAGTTGTTCCTCCATCGGCGATCACGACCTGCGCGCGGCCTGCGAAGCGGAGAAGGGCAGTTCATGTTCAAGCATTGGTGATCATGACCAGCGGGCGTTTTGTGAAGCGAAGAAGGGCAGTAGTTGTTCGTCAATTGGCGATCATGATCTGCGCAGTCAGTGTGAGGCCATGAAACGCTGAATCCACCCGCCATCTAGAACCAAAAGGGACACCCATCGGTGTCCCTTTTTCATGCGAGCTTGAACGCTGTTATTTCGCCTTCCAATGCCCACCCCCGTTCTCGCAATCAATCCGCGCCTGCGCCAGATGCTCCACGTCGTAGTAATAGGTGGTCACTTGCGCGCTGTCCGGAATGTTCAGGGCCTTGGCGTTTTTGTCCTTGCTGGTGGAGTGCGGGTTGGCCAGGGATTCCTGAGTGAGAGTGGCGATACACGAGGCCTGATAGTGGTCGGCGCAGTGTTCGACCTTGGTTTTGCTGCTGTTGAGCATGTCCTTGCTTTCGTTGCTGCACGACCAGTCGATGGCGTTGATCGGCATGCCTCCGTATTCGTAGCAGCTGTGCGTCTCGACGGCGGGCACCGAGGGGCTGGAGGAGCGGGTCTTGACGTCGCAGCCCTCGGCCATGACGCAGGTGGGGATGAAGCTGAAGGTGGCGATCAGGAGCAACAGTCGGATGTTCATCGCGGAACTCTCCCATGGCCCCGTGTTTGATCGTGAGCGGGGCGCTTATGGTTTCGAGATGGGGCGGGCGCGGGAGGTTCCATCAGGATTTTGATTTGCGCCGGGCGTACAGAGTGAGAAACAATCGGACACACTTAGCACCCAAGGATTGGAGCAGTGCACATGATTCAAATCGGCAGCCGCAACAACGCCCCCACGTCGCAGCACAAAACCCAGGACATCTACATCTTCAGCATCGACCTGTCCCGACCGGCGACGCCGTTCTGTTTCGAGCAATCGATTGGCGGCGGGCATGTCGAGCAGGGTGGTGCGCGGTGGTTGGCGCTGGATGAGCTGGATGGCTGGCCCGGCGAATGGTGTGAGCATTTGAAGAAGTCCGGTTGTGCCTGGGTGGCCGAATTGATGGACGCGCATTCGGGGGAGAGTCAGGCTGATCTGGTCTCGCTGATTCTCCAGCGCTATGCCGAGCCGGCGCAGCCAACTGGGCGTTTGCAGGCGATTGGGCGCTGGTTCAAGCGCCACTTCTATATTGGCGGCCGGTACGGCGTCTGACCCGAGGAAACCCCTATGACTCAGACACTGGAACGCGCCATCGCCATTGCCGCCACGGCCCACGCGGGGCAGGTGGACAAGGGCGGTGCACCGTACATTTTGCATCCGCTGAAAGTCATGTTGCGCATGAGCAGCCTGGAAGAGCGCATCGTCGCGGTGCTGCACGATGTGGTCGAGGACTGCGGCATCAGCCTTGAGGATTTGCGCAAGGAAGGCTTCAGCGAAGCCATTTTGTCCGCCATCGAATCGGTGACCAAAGTGCCCGGCGAATCCTACGAGGACTTCGTCGAGCGTGCGGCGCAGAACCCGATCGGGCGGGTGGTGAAGCTGGCGGATCTGGAAGAGAACAGCGACCTGTCGCGGATTGCCTCGCCGAGTTGGGAGGATCTGGAGCGGATCGAAAAATATCGGCGGGCGATTGGACGGCTGCGCGCCTGACCTAACTGAAAAGCACCTTGAATAGCCAGGAAGGCGACCATGAAATCCATTCTGTGTTTGGCGATTGCTGCCGGCTTCGGCGCACTGTTGCAATTCGAAGGCGTGCCCCACGGTTTGCTGTTGGGCTCGATCCTTGTCACCGCGCTTGTAGTCACCAGATTCGGCATCGTGCCGGCAACGCCTTATGGCCTGGGCTACATTCAGGTCACGCTGGGCATCGCTACCGGGTTGATGTTTGAAGCGTGGGACAGTGCGACCGTCTCGACGATGTTGCCGAGCCTCGGCGTGTTGCTGTTGTGCCTGGCAGTGCAAGTGGCGCTGGCCGCGTGGTGGCTGTCGCGCGGTGCGGGGTGGAATCGCACGGATGCCCTGCTGGCCGTGTATCCGGGCGCGTTGGCGGCGGTGTTCGATTTGCTGGAATCGCATCAGGCGTCGAGCAAGGTGATCATCGTGCACTTGATGCGCCTGCTGCTGATCACGGTGCTGGTGAGTTTGCTGATTCCCGGAACGGCGCCGGTTGCCGTGACCGAAGTTGATCCCCTGTCCACGGGCATGGCGCTGACCGTGCTGTCGGTGATCGGTTTGAGCGTGGTGGTCGGGCGTTTGCTGCTGGTTGTTGGCGTACCGGCGCCGTTCATGCTGACGGCAATCATCATCACCGCCGTGTTCGTGAAATCAGGATGGCTGCAGGGCTTTCACATGCCGGACTGGAGTCTGAATCTGGCGGCGCTGATTCTCGGTGTACGGATTGGCTCCCGTTTTCAAGGGCTCGGCCTCGCGGAACTGGGACGTCATGGCCGCACGGCATTGGTGTCGGTCGGTTTGATGATTCTGGTCGCGGCGGTTTTTGCATTGGCGGCGGCACGGTTGCTGGGCAGCGATGCGTTGTCGCTGTGGCTGGCCTACATGCCGGGGGCCATCGAAACCATCGCGATTGTGGCGTTCGCGGGCGGGCTGAATGTGGTGTTTATCCTGACTCACCATCTGGCGCGAATGGTGGTGTTGCACTTTGCACCGGCGTTGTTGGTGCAGGTTCGGCGGGTGCGGGAAGGGGCGTGATCCAAGTGGTACTGACTTTTATGGATAATCAGTGCCACCGTTTGGATAACGGCATCTGCAAATTCGCCGGGCGGTTAGATCGACCCCTTTGAAAAAGCCATATTTCTGAAAGGCCAAAATCGAGTAGTTCGAACAGCTAGGTTCGAATCTACATGCCGATCTCAGCCTTTCAGGCGCCATTTTCTGATAGCAACGGATTGCCAATATGGCGATGGGGACCATCATGCAGGCTTGCGTAGGGAAATGACGTAATACTCGGTCAGCACGTTTTTCTTACCGAGCAGCGCATCGAAGCACCCTGGTTTGACAGAAACCCCAATGGTATCGATTCGGTAGAACTCCCAACCGTCTTCTGCGTGGGAGTTCACTACGTTCTGAAGGTAGGCTGCGGCTTCATTCCCACGGTGCTCCTTGGCACGAACTTCAATGTTTGGTGGGACCTGAACCATTTTATATACGTACATCCTTGCTCATCCTTTCCATCGCTGCATTCCGAATGAATGACAGAACTCAACGTTTATACTCAATTTGATATCTCTTGGCCATCACTCGCTCAGCGTTGCTGGATTGGTCGTGAACTACACTCCCAGATTACCCCGCCCCACAGGCAACCCCGCCGCGTCGGAGGTCATCATGTTCCGCTTCTCACTCTTCATCGCAGCGTGCCTGTGCGCCACACAGGCCAGCGCTGAATCCGTCGTCCCGCTCAAGGGCCAGACTTCCCAGCAAACCCAGATCGACATCAACGACTGCCATTCCATCGCGTCCACTTCAACCACGTCGACACCCCAGGCCGGCGGTCGGTTGAAGGGCGCCGCAGTGGGAGCCGCTGCCGGCGCCACCGCCGCCGAAGTGCGCGGCCGTCAACACGACGAGTTTTACGAAGCCGTGGACGATGACCGCAAGCAGGATTACCGCCAGAACCGAGCCAAAGAGACGGCTGCCGCCGGTGCGGTGGTTGGCGGTGCGCGGCAGCGGCAGGATCGGCGCGAGCAGCGCCGGACCGATGCTTCAGCCAGTTCAAGCGCCTACACCGGTTGCCTGCAAGGGCGGGGTTATCAGGTCACGCCCTGACGGCTTTCCCGGTGCGCGACGAGCAGGTGCATCATCACGCCGCTGTAGAGCGTCACCAGAATGAACAAGCCCATGCGCACCGCGAACGCGGTGTAGACGTCCTTTCCCGCTGCGCTGTCTTCAACGGATTGGCCAAGCAGGATGATCATGGTGATCAGAGTGTTGAGCCAGAACCCCGGCGTGAGTTGCGTCGGGTGCAGCCGATAGAGTTTGCGCGCCACGAACAGCCCGAACAGCAGCATCCACAGAAAGAACATCCACAGGTGCACGAACAGGCTCAACGCGCACCAGAACAGCACCGCCAGCAGTCCGCCGAGTAAGGTCGAGCCGAGCAGTTCGCGCCCGGCGTGGTGGGTGCGGGTGGTGGTGCTTTGCTGGCCGAGGCTGACGGCTTTGAGGATGATCGGCAGGTAGCTGGCCGGGTCGATCAGCACCAGCAGAAAGGTCGGCAGCACAATCAATGTTGCGCGCATCGCTACGCGGGGCACGTCTTCCGCGGGTAGGGCGGGAGCGGGTGGTGGCGCGGGGCTGTTGGCCGGTTCCGGGAACAGGACGTGGCTCAGGCCAACGATGACGACGGCCAGCAACAAGCCTTTGACCAGCGCGCCGATCACCGCCATCGCCAGCTCGAATGAGGCGAAACCGGCGGCGGAAATCATGGTCATGCCGATCACCAGAAACGTCATGATCAGCACGTTGCCGCCGCGCAGTCCGTAGGTGAAAACCAGAAACAGCCCAATAGCGATCAACAGCACGCCGCACACCGGGTAATACCGCAGCAACGGCACCAGCAACAGGCCGAGGCTGGTGGTGAATGCGGCGACCAACGTCAGCACCAGCGCCATTTTGACTGGCAACGGTCGGGGCATGCTGGCAAGCAGCAACACCGCGAGCACCGGCGACAGAAACGACAGTGGCAAGCCGAGCCCGTAACTGGCGGCGGTGCACAACGCCGTGCCGCAGGCCAGGCGCAAGGCCCGTTGCGCCGGAACGCTGCGCTCAGTAGGCATACGATAGCCAGCTCATCAACCAGACAAACATCCGCCCGAGTGGATTGAGCAGATTGCCCTCGCTCGGAAACGCCATGACTTCCGCCTGCCCGCCGGCGCGAATCGACCGACTTTCGAACAGACGCTTTTTCGCCTCTTCGCTGAACTCGATGATCACCGGAAAACGCTGCGCCGGACGCAGCCAGTCGCGGCTGTTCTGGATCGTCGGCAGGGTGCCGGGCGGCGGCGTCTGGCCGACGCTGACGCCATAACCGACGCTGCGCACCCGGCCGTCGAGCACTTCGCCGGGCAGGGCGTCGAGGATGATCGACACCGGCGTGCCGGGCTTGATCCGGCCGAGGTTGTTTTCGGTGAGATCGGCGCTGACCCACACGTCCTGGATCGTGATCAGCGTCATCACCGGGCTGCCGGCAGCGGCGAACTGGCCGACGTCGGTGCGCAAGTCGGTGATCAGGCCCGCCGAACGCGCACGAATGCGGGTGTTGGCCAGATCCAGTTCCGCCTTGGCCAGCGTGGCGGCGGCGCTGAGCAGTTTGGCGTTGGTGTCGGTGTTGCCGCCTTCCTGCTCCTGCGCGCGCAGCACTTCGGCCCGGGCGGCGGCGACTTGGCTGACGGCGGCCTCGTGGTTGGCGCGGGACACTTCGAGAAGCCGAACCGAAACCGTGCCCGGATCCTCTTTGTACAAGCCTTCAAGCCGCCGATTGTCCTGGCGCGTTTTGAGTTCATTGGCTTGCGCGGCCCGCAACGACGCCTGGGCCGACGCGATGCCGGCGGTGCTGGCGCCGACCGTGCGCCGGGTGTTTTCCAGATCGGCGCGGGCCCGGTCGACGGCGATCTGCAGCGGCTGCGGATCGAGTTCGAAAAGAATGTCGCCGGCCTGCACGTCCTGATTGTTGCGCACGTTGACCTTGATCACCCGGCCCGCGACTTCCGCCGCCACCGGGATCACGAACGCGCCGACCCGCGCCTGCTGGGTATACGGCGTGATTCGGTCGGCCAGCAGATACCAGATCAGGCTCAGCACAATCACCAGCAGCACCCAGCGGATGCCTTTTTTCGCCGGATCCGGCGGCGCTTCATCACTCATGGCGGTCTACCTGCGAGGGAATCGGATAGGTCGGTTGGGGCGGCGGGGCGCTCAGCAGATCGCCCCAGTCGGTGCGTTGCTGCATCTGCTGCCGGGTCGCTGAATCAATCTGCGGCCCGGCGCTTTGCCAGCCGCCACCGACGGCGCGGTACAAAGCAATGAGGTTGCTCACGGCGTTGCTGCGGCTGACGAGATAGTTGTCCTGTAGCTCCAGCAACGCACGCTGGGCATCGAGCACCCGCTGAAAATCCGAATAGCCTTCGCGGTATTGGGTGTTGGCCAGCACCAGCGAACGCCGCGCCGCACCTTCGGCCTCGCCGAGAATGCGCTCGCGTTCCAGCGCTTTGGTCAGGCCGCTGGCGGCGTCGTCGGCTTCGCGGGCAGCCTGGCGGACTTTGTCGCGATAGGCTTCGATCAGTTGCTGCAACCGCGCGTCCTGCACGCGGATGTTGTTGTGGATGCGGCCGTAGTCGAACAGGTTCCAGCGCAGGCTCGGGCCGCCGATCAGGTCGAGGCTGCGCGGGGTGCTGCCGAGGGTGTCGCTGGACCAGACGATGCTGCCGAGCAGAGTCAGCGAGGGGTACAGATCGGTTTCAGCCACGCCGACCAGCGCCGATTGCGCGGCCACGTTCAGCTCTGCCGCGCGCACATCGGGACGGCGCAGCAGCAGGTTGGCCGGGACGTCCTGCAACACGGCGCGATCCACCAGCGGAATCAGCCCCGGTTGTTCCGCCAGAAACGCCGCGCCACCGGGCGGCTGGCCGACCAGCACGGCCAGCGCATTGCGGGTACGCAGCAATTGGTCTTCGAACGCCGGAATGCTGCTCAAGGTGCCGAGGTATTGGGTTCTGGCCTGTTGCAGGTCGAGTTCGGCGGTCTGGCCGCTGCGAAAGAGTTTTTCGGTGATCTCGAAGTTGCGCTTTTGCTGGGCGGCGTTTTCCCGGGCGACCCGGAGCCGGGCTTCGGTGGTGCGCAGGGCAAAGTAGGTGTCGGCCACTTGAGCGCGCAGCAGCACGAGGGCGTCTTCGTAGTTGGCCTGGGCGGCGAAGTAGCTGGCGTCGGCGGATTCGATGGCGCGGCTGAAGCGACCCCAGAAATCCAGTTCCCAGCCGACATCGAACGCGGCGCTGTGCTGCCAGAAGTGCAAGTCCTGCGGATTGCTGCCGCCGGACTGGTGGCGGTCGATGTACAGGCTGTCGGCGCTGGCCTGTTGCAGTTGCGGGTAGCGCCCGCTGTCGGCGATGCCCAGTTGCGCGCGGGCTTCGAGGACCCGCAGGCCGGCGATCTTCAGGCTGCTGTTGCGGGCTTCGGCGTCGCTGATCAGTCGGTCGAGCACCGGATCGGAAAATACCTGCCACCACTGGCGCAGGTCCGGCAGTGTGCCGCGTTCGCTTGCCTGCTCCAGCGCCGGGCTTTGCCATTGCTTGCTCCAGGCCTCGGCCGGCGGCTGGAAATCCGGGCCCAACCGCAGGCAACCGCCAAGGCTCAGCGCACCGAGCAGCAGCAGGTGGCCGGGACGGATCAGCAGGGCTGGCGTTGCAGGCATACCGGGAGGCCCCAGCGGGAAATGTCACTGGAGCATAGACCGCAGATTGCGGGTTGTTCGAAGCAATCAGCTGCTACGCTTTTTCAGGCGAACGCCACCGAACCCCGCCCCGGATAAAAAGGTAGGAAACCATGGACACTGCTCAAGAACCGCTTGCCCCCACCAGCGCCAGCTGGCGTTTCAAGGTTGGCGTGGCAATCATCTGCCTGATGCTCGGTTCATGGCTGATGGTGCCGATTGCCGCCGCCCTCGACGTGCCGGGCTCGAAAGTCGCGGCGCTGACCGGGGTGCTGTTCATCAGCAATAAAGTGCTGTTGCTGCTGGTGATCGCGGTGATGGGCAAGGCCGGGTTCGCCGAACTCAAGCGCACGATCGGCCACTATATTTCCGGCGTGATTCCGACCCCGGTGGCCGAAGTCAGCCCGCTGCGCCACAAGATCGGCGTGGTGATGTTCTGCCTGCCGCTGCTGTCGTCCTTTCTGGAACCGTATTTCGACAACTTCTTCCCGGGCGTACGGCCCAACCTCTGGCAGATGCAGGCGCTGGGCGACTTGATGTTCGTCGGCAGCTTTTTCGTGCTGGGCGGCAATTTCTGGGACAAGGTGCATGCGCTGTTCGTGCGCAAGGCGCGGGTGGTGGCGGAGTGATCGCCGATCGAGCATTGATTTCGATCAGGCGTGCCCGAGCGCAATGGCAAACGATACGACGACCATGCAGGCAAAAGCGAAATTGAGGTTCATGGGAGTGTTCATCCTGGTCCTTTTGAAAGTGGGGCCATTCTGCCGGAGTGTGGTCAAAAGAAAAAATTCGGCTTCGTGATTCCAATGATCGAAGCCATTGATACCTGCGTTGTGTTTACCGACCGGCTTGGCTAATCTCGCCAAACCTGCAACGACAAGCACAAACAGGCAAAACCATGCACGATCATTCCGCTTCCGAGCTTCCCTCCCTGCGCCGGCAGAAAATCCTTCTGATCCTCGAACGTGACGGCAAGGTCATGGCGTCCGAGTTGAGCCTGCATTTTGCGGTGTCCGAAGACACCATCCGCCGCGATCTGGCCGAGCTGGACAACGCCGGGCTGGTACAGCGAGTGCACGGCGGCGCGCTGCCGAGGCCCAAGGACACCGGCAAGGATTACTTCACCCGGCTGGACGAGATCGACGAGGTGAAGATTCGTCTGGCGCAATTGGCGGCGCAGCAGATTCGGAATGGGCAAACGGTGATGTTCGACTCTGGTTCCACCTCGTTGCAGGTGGCGCGCTCGTTGCCCAGGGACATCAGCCTCACGGCGGTCACGGCGTCACCGATGACGGCGATCGCGCTATCCGAATACCCGGGCATCAAGGTGATTCTGGCGGGCGGGCAGCTCAATCCGAAAACCATGGCCGCCGGCGGTCACGAGGCGCTGCGGCTGCTGTCGGGGATCAAGGCGGATCTGGCGATCACCGGGGTCTGCGCGATTCATCCGGAGGTGGGCATCACCTCGCTGCATTTCGATGAGGTGCCGGTCAAGCAGGCGCTGCTCGACTGTGCGGCGCGGGTGATTGCCGTGACCACGGCGGACAAGCTCGGCGCGGTGGAGCCGTTTGTGGTGGCGCCGTGCGAGCGCTTGCACACGCTGATCACCGAACGGCATGTGGCGTCGGGGAGTGTCGAGGATTATCGGCGGTTGGGGATTGAGGTGGAGCAGTTGCCCGACTGAGGATTTGTGGCAAAAAAAGGCCCCATCACTGGCGATGGGGCCTGTTCGATCAGCGCAGTTTTTCCAGCATCTGGTAGTACCACATGCCGGCCGCGAGCATCGGATTACCCAGCAGATCGCCCATTGGCACGCGAATGTGCGTGCACGCGGCAAACGTGTCGAACTGCTGCATCTGCCCGGTGATCGCGCGGCTCATGATCTCGCCCATGATGTGGGTCGTGGCGATGCCGTGGCCGGAGTAGCCCTGGCAATACCAGACGTTGTCCGAAAGCTTGCCCAGTTGCGGGATGCGGTTGATGACGATGCCCATCGCGCAGCTCCACTGGTAATCGATCTTCACCCCTTTGAGCGCCGGGAAGGTCTGTTCGATGCACGGCCGCAGTTCGCCGGCGATGTCCCGTGAATCCTTGCCGCTGTAGTTGGCGCCGCCGCCGAACAGCAGGCGGCCGTCGGCGGTGAGGCGGTAGTAATCGAGGACGAAGCGGCAGTCGTAAACGGCGAGGTCTTCAGGGTTGATCTGCTTGGCCAGATCCCCCAGCGGTTCGGTGGTGACGATGCCGCCCATGGCCGGGAAGATTTTGCCCTTGAGTTGGCCTGGTTCGAGTTTGTGATAGACGTCGCCGGCCAGCAGCACCTGATTGGCGTCGATCTGGCCGTGGGCCGTGCGCACGCCCGGGTTGTCACCGTGAATGATTTCCAGCACTTCGCTGTTTTCGAAGATCAGCGCGCCGAGGCTTTCCGCCGCCCGAGCCTCGCCGATGCACAGGTTGAGCGGGTGCAAATGCATGTTGCGGGTGTTCTTGATTGCGCCGTGGTAGAGATCGCTTTGCAGCAGATCGCGTACCTGGCTGCGGTCGAGCAGGCTTACCTCGTCGCCCATCCCTCGGCGCACGGCTTCGTCGTAGTCGCTGCGCAAACCGGCCATGTGGCTCGGCTTGTACGCGGCGTGCAAGTGGCCGTGCTTGAGGTCGCAATCGATGGCGTATTTCTCGACCCGCTGCTTGATGATTTCGTGGCCGCGCCAGCGCAGGTGCCAGATGAAATCATCGACCTCATCGCCCAAGGTGTTGCGCATCTGTTTGCGCATCGCACCGTCGCCGGACAGGCTGCCGGTGACCTGCCCACCATTGCGCCCGGTGGCGCCCCAGCCGATCTTGTGGCTTTCGACGATGGCGACTTTCAGGCCTTTCTCGGCCAGCTCGACGGCGGTGGCGACGCCGGTGAAACCGCCGCCGATGATCACCACATCGACCTTGTGCCGACCTTGCAGGGTCGGGTAGTCGGTGTCGCGGTTGAGGGTCGCGGTGTAGTAGGAATTGCTGCGTTCAGTCATTTCAGTATCCAAGGCAAAAAGAGGAAAAAAGGATCAGGCTTCGGTCAAATACCAGCGCCAGTCCTGCTCACCCACTTCGGCCATGAACTGCCGGTATTCCGCACGTTTTACCGCCAGATACACCCCGAGGAATTCCTGCCCCAGCGCGTCCCGTGCCCACACCGAATTTTCCAGTGCCGTGAGCGAGGTCAGCCAGTCGGTCGGCAGCAATTCTTTTGCCTGCGCATAGCCGTTGCCTTCCACCGGCTCACCCGGATCGATGTCTTCTTTTATCCCGCGATGAATGCCCGCCAGGATCGCCGCCGCTGCCAGATACGGGTTGGCATCGGCGCCGCAGATGCGGTGTTCGATGTGTCGGGTGTTGGCCGGGCCGCCCGGAACGCGCAGGCTGACGGTGCGGTTGTCGACGCCCCAGGTCGGTGCCAGAGGCGCGTAGCTGTTGGCCTGAAAACGCCGGTAGGAGTTGGCGTTCGGGCAGAACAGCAGCAGCGAATCGAGCAACGAGGCGAGCATCCCGCCAATCGCCGTGCGCAGCAGCGGGGTGCCTGCCGGATCTTCGGAGGTAAACAGATTGCGCCCCTCGGCATCGGCGAGACTGACGTGCATGTGCATGCCGGTGCCAGCCAGGTGATCGAACGGCTTGGCCATGAACGTCGCCTGCATCCCGTGCTTGTGCGCCACGGCTTTGACCAGTCGTTTGTAGCGCACGGCCTGGTCCATCGCCTCCAGTGCATCGCCGTGTTCGAGGGTAATTTCCACCTGGCCCGGCGCGTATTCCGAGATCGCCGTGCGCGCCGGAATGCCGTGCAGCTTGCAGGCGCTGTAGAGGTCGGCGAGGAACGGTTCGATCTGCTCCAGCTCACGCAACCCGTAGACCTGCGTGTGTCTCGGTCGACCACCGTCGGCATCCAGCGCCGGTTGCGGGCGACCGTTGTGATCGCGTTTGGCGTCGAGCAGATAGAACTCCAGCTCGCAGGCCATTACCGGGTGGTATCCCTCGGCTTTCAAACGGTCGATGACCTTGATCAACAGGTGACGCGGGTCGGCAATGCTCGCCGGCATGCCTTGTTCCGGGTGCATGCTGACCTGCACTGCAGCGGTCGGAATCTGCCGCCACGGCAAGCGCACCAGACTGCCTTCCAGCGGGTAGGCGCGGCAGTCGATATCGCCGACGTCCCACACCAGACCGGAGTTTTCCACGTCTTCGCCGTGCACCGTCAGGCCGAGAATGGTGCTTGGCAGCGGGCGTCCGCTTTCGTATACGGCGAGCAGTTCTTCGCGGTGCAACAGCTTGCCGCGCGGCACGCCGTTGGCGTCGAGGATGAACAGCTCGATCATGTCGATGTCGGGGTTCTGCTCAAGAAAGTTACGAGCGTCTTCAATGGCTGCGAATTTCATAATCAATCACTCACGATGGCGCCGCACAGGCGCGCAGATTCGGGCCGGACGCAGCTCGGCAAAAGGCGCGGGCGTCCTGGCAGGGATATCGAAAAAAGAGGGGGAGCTGTCGCGATTTTTTACCGGCGCGATCAGACGGGCAGGCAGATATCCGGCGGGCGTGCGGAGTGACGCAGCTTGGAACGGCTCAGGGCCATGGGGAGATTGACGATGCGATTCATGCGCGGCCCCTGTGAAGGAGGGCGCACAGTGCAGAGACGTTCAACGATTCTGATTGTTGGAGTGACGTGCTCATGACGCGTGTTTCCGTTGGCGGAAAACGTCGGCGGCGGGAGAGTCCCGCCCTGCCGGTGTGGCTGGATAGTAAGGGGGAATCCCCGGATAAGTAAACGCCTGATTCCGCGAGCGGTGGCGTGCCCCCCGGTTCAGCGCAGCAGGTAAAACCCCAGCCCGACGAGGGCGCAAACGATCAACACCTCGATCACGCCGCGCTTGAAAAAGAACAGGGCGACGGCGGCAGCCAGGGCCAGCAGGATCGAGAAAACGTCCGGTTGCCCGGCGAATCCATTGGGCCAGAACACGTGCCAGGCAAAGAAACACGCCAGATTGAGGATCACCCCGACCACCGCTGCCGTGATCGCGGTCAGTGGCGCAGTGAATTTCAGTTCGTTGTGCGTCGACTCCACCAACGGGCCGCCAGCGAGGATGAACAGGAACGAGGGCAGAAAGGTGAACCAGGTCACCAGCGTCGCGGCCAGCGCGCCGGCGGCGAACGCATGTTCCGGGCCGAATGTCGGTTGCACATAGGCCCCGACGAACCCGACAAACGCCACCACCATGATCAGCGGCCCCGGCGTGGTTTCGCCCAAGGCCAGGCCGTCGATCATCTGCGTTGGCGTCAGCCAGCCGTAATGTCCGACCGCGCCCTGATACACGTAAGGCAGCACAGCGTAAGCGCCGCCGAAGGTGAGCAGCGCCGCTTTGGTGAAGAACCAGCCCATCTGCGTGAAGGTGCCGTCCCAACCGAACAACGCGGTCAGCAACGCCATCGGCAGGCACCACAGCAACGCGCCGATCAGCAGCAGACGCAGCAGCCTCGGCAGGCTGAACCGTGCATGTTCGGGCGGCGGAGTATCGTCATCGATCAGCGCCGGGCCGAAGGATTTTTCGCCGCCGCGATGGCCGCCGTTGCTGAACCGCTGTGGCGCCCAGCGTCCGCCGAAATAGCCGATCAATGCCGCGCCGAGCACGATCAGCGGGAACGGTACGTTGAAGGCAAAAATCGTCACGAACGCTGCCCCGGCGATCGCCCACAGCCAGCTGTTCTTCAAGGCTCGGGAGCCGATGCGATGGGCCGCGTGCAGCACAATTGCGGTCACCGCCGGTTTGATTCCGTAAAACACTCCGGCCACCGCTGGCACGTCGCCGAACGCGATGTAGACCCACGACAGAGCGATCAGAATCAGCAGCGAAGGCAATACAAACAGCACTCCGGACAATATGCCGCCAGGGGTTCGGTGCAGCAGCCAGCCGATGTAAGTCGCCAGTTGTTGGGCCTCGGGGCCTGGCAGCAACATGCAGTAGTTGAGCGCATGCAGGAAACGTCGCTCCGAGATCCAGCGCCGGCGCTCCACCAGTTCCTGATGCATGATCGCGATCTGCCCGGCGGGCCCGCCGAAGCCGATGCAGCCGAGTTTGAGCCAGAACGGCCAGGCCTGGCGCAGGGTGATGGGTTGAGGACGGGGCAAGTCTTTTGGCGTTTGGCTCAAGTGTGGCTCCCGAGTTGAGTTGTGGTGGAGCGGCTATCTAATCAGGCTTTTGTTAAGGAGTGGTATCCAGATTGCAGCCCTCACCCCAGCCCTCTCCCGGGGGAGAGGGGGCCGACCGAGGTGTCTTGCGTCATACATCGACCTGAAGAATCGAGTCGATTATGGATTCAGCACACCGCCCTCAGACTGGCATCCGGATTCAACACTATGCGTTCAGTTCAGTATTCGGATTCGGCAAACTGCCCTCAGACTGGTATTCGGATTCAGTCCTATGCGTTCAGACCGGCATCCGGATTCAACGCTATAGGTTCAGGTCGGCGTAGTACTGCAATATCCCCGGGTCGGTTCCCTCTCCCTCTGGGAGAGGGCTAGGGTGAGGGCTTTCGGTCTTCAGGCATGCGCCAGACTCCAGCGAACCGCCGCATCCTGATCACTCTCCCGCGCCTCGACCCAATGCGAACCCTCCTGGGTAGTCTCACGCTTCCAGAACGGCGCACGCGTTTTCAGCACATCCATGATGAACGCACAGGCTTCAAACGCCGCATGCCGATGCTTGCTGCTGACGCCAACAAACACGATCGGCTCGGTCACCGACAATGCGCCGACCCGATGCACAATCTCCACCGCCATCAGCGGCCAACGCTCGCGGGCCTGTTCGGCAATATGCTCCAGAGCCTTCTCGGTCATGCCCGGATAATGCTCCAGAAACAGCTCGGTCACCGACTGCCCGACGTTCAGATCCCGTACATAACCAATGAAATTCACCACCGCGCCCACCCGTGGATTGCGCGCATGCAGGTCGGCAATCAACTGACCGGCATCGAAGCCTTTACGCTGGACTCGAACACCCATGCCTCAACCCCCCGTGACGGGCGGGAAAAACGCGATCTCGTCGAAATCCTCGATCGTCTGATCCGGCTGACACAGCTCCTGATTCACCGCGCACATCAGGTTGCCGGCGCCGAGCACTTCACGCCACACATCGCCACGTTGCATCAGCATCTGCCGCACGTCTTCAACACAAGCGAGGGTGTCGCTGGCCGGAATCTTTTCACCGCCCAGATTGAGCCGGTCACGGTAGCTGGCGAAGTAGTTGATCAGAATCATTGCGGGTTCTCCCATTGAAAGTGGCCGGAGCGGCCGCCCTGTTTGCTCAGCAGGCGGATGTCGCCGATCACCATCGCCCGGTCCACCGCCTTGCACATGTCGTAGATAGTCAGCGCGGCGACGCTGGCGGCGGTCAGGGCTTCGAGTTCGACGCCGGTCTGGCCGGTGAGGCGGCAGGTGCTGGTGATCTGCACGCGGTCCGGCTCGCAGGCCTCGAGCTCGACGTGGATCGAACTGAGCAGCAGCGCATGACACAGCGGAATCAACTCGTGGGTGCGCTTGGCGGCCTGAATCCCGGCGATCCGCGCCACGGCGAACACATCGCCCTTGGGGTGGCCGTTGGACTGGATCATTTGCAGGGTTTCCGGACGCATCTGCACCCAGGCCTGGGCGGTGGCTTCGCGGCGGGTGGCGGCTTTGTCGCTGACGTCGACCATGTTGGCGCGGCCCTGTTCGTCGAGGTGGGTGAGGGTGTTGCTCATGCGGTGGGCTCCTGGATCGGGCTGTAGATTCGCGGGGCGTTGCGGTGCGGGACGTGGATCAGGTTCAGGCGGTGCTTGAGCGCCCAACGCACGGTCAGCGCGGTGGGGGCAGACAGGCTGACAAGGGTGCCGAGGCGGGCGCGCACGGCTTTGTGGATCAGTTCGAGGCTGCAACGGCTGGTGACCACGACGAAGCCCTGACGCGCATCGAGACCTTCGAACTGCAGTGCGCCGATCAGCTTGTCGAGGGCGTTGTGGCGGCCGATGTCTTCGCGGCACAGCAGCGCTTCGCCGTCGGCGTCGAAGTACAACGCCGCGTGCAGGGCGCCGCTGCTGCGGGCCAGTTGCTGGGCCTGTTCGATGCGCTGGCGGATGCCGTCGAAATGCGCGGCGGGTGGCAACGGTGTCGGGGTCAGGATCTCCAGTTGCGGCAGCGCCTGCTCAAGGGCTTCCACACCGCAGAGGCCGCAACCGCTGGTGCCCGCCATCTGCCGGCGATGATCCTTCAGGGCCCAGAACGCGCGGCTGGAAATCTGCACGTCGGCCTGGCAGGCCTGGTCGAAATGGGTCAGGCGGATGTCGTGGATATCGTCGAGGCGGTCGACAATCGCGTTGCTCAGGCTGAAGCCGCGAATGAAGTCCTCGATGTTGCCCGGTGAGACCATCATCACCGCCTGATTCAGGCCGTTGTAGCTGATGGCCAGGGCGATTTCGGCCGCCAGTGCCGCGTGGGACACCGGCGCGTCGTCGAGGTATTCGCGGTAGGCCACTTGCGCCGGTTGTGGCGCGGGGGCGTTGGCGTCGCCCGGTTCGATGAGTTGTTCAACTTGGCACAGCATCCTGAAAATCCCCGAAGCGCTGAAGTGGGTTCAGGCTACGGGGCAGGGAAAAGTGCGTCCAATCGCTTGTTCCGATGCAGTGATTGGATTGGTCGATGACCGCTTTCAGGCCGAGAATAGGTGTTGACTGATAAGGCCTCATCGCTGGCAAGCCAGCTCCCACAAGTTTTCGTGTCAAACACAGAATTTGTGACTAACTCAATCACTGTGGGAGCTGGCTTGCCAGCGATGGCGGCCTGACATTCAACACATTTATTCGGCTGGCGCCTCGATTCCGAACATCTTGCGCGCCTCGGCAAAACACTTCTCGGCAATCGCCGAGCGCGGTTCGGTCTTGCGCATCACCAGCCCCAGCGGCGCGAGCACGCTGGCATCCGGCAGGTTGATGAAGGCCAGGTGCTCGATCGGCTCTTCCAGGCCGCTGTCCAGCGGCATGATCGAGCAACAGAAGCCCTGGTGAATCGCCTGCAGCAGTTGGTAGGTCGAGTCGCTTTCCAGGATCGGCTGCGGATTCAACCCGCGACTGCGGAAACTCAGGTCGATGGATTTGCGGTAGTGCATGCCGGTGGTGATCATCCCCAGCGGCAGTTCGGCGGCGTCTTCCCAGCTCATTTCCGGGCCTTCGAAATGGAAGTGGCGGGTGTCGTAGAGCAGGCCGACGCGGGTCTCGCCAATCTCGAAAAACTCGAAATAGTTCGGGTTGACGTGATCCAGATAACACACGCCCAGGTCCAGCTGATTGTTGCCCAGGCCCTCGATGATCTCGTCCGAACTCAGCGACGACAGGCTGTATTTCAGCTCGGGAAATATCCCTGACAAACCCTGAATGTAATTCACCGGATTGAAGTTGCTCAGCGGCACCAGACCCAGGCGCAGGCTACCGACCAGTTGCCCGCGGCAGGCTGCAGCTTCGGCAAACAACCCGTCGTGGGCGGCCAGCAACGTGCGGGCCCAGGCCAATACGCGCTCGCCGGCCTGGGTGAACCCTTCGAAGCGCTGGCCGCGATTGACCAGCACCAGATCCAGCTCGTCTTCCAGATTGCGCAGGCGCATCGACAGGGTCGGCTGGGTGATGTGGCAGCGCGCGGCGGCTTGGCCGAAGTGGCGGGTTTCGTCCAGCGCGATCAGGAACTTGAGTTGTTTGATGTCCACGACGGCACCTGCTCGATAAGGAATTTTGATTGAGTATTGACGCAGATGCGTACGGCGCACGAAAAGCGCAGGCAGCGACGATCCCATCGAGGGCTTTTTTCGTCCAATCGGCAGTGTTTACGAGCCTATCGAGGGTTTCGATGACCCCCGGTTTCATTGGCCCGGACCGCGGTCGAGGGGTTGAAAAAAATCACCGATAGAGCTGGTCGATAGTTTGGTTGGCCAGAGTGATTAGACAGTCCTCACAAGCGGCACTTAGGCTCGTCATCCATTGAATTGACGACGGCCGGAGAGTGCCATGAGTGTTAAATCGGATGCCTTGTTCGTTCCCCTGAATGTTGCCGTGCTGACGGTCAGCGATACCCGCGATTACGCCAGTGACACTTCCGGCCAGTTGCTGGTCAGCCGTCTGCTGGAGGCAGGCCACACCCTGAGCGAGCGCAACCTGCTCAAGGACGACCTGTACAAGATCCGCGCCCAGGTCGCGCAGTGGATCGCTGACGACAACATTCAAGTGGTGCTGATCACCGGCGGCACTGGTTTCACCGGGCGTGACAGCACTCCGGAAGCTGTGGCCTGCCTGCTGGACAAGCAGATCGACGGTTTCGGCGAGCTGTTTCGCGCCATCTCGATTCTCGACATCGGCACCTCGACCGTACAAAGTCGCGCGCTCGCGGGCCTGTCCAACGGCACGCTGGTGTGCTGCCTGCCGGGTTCTACCGGCGCCTGCCGCACCGCGTGGGAAGGCATACTTGCTGAACAACTGGATAACCGTCATCGCCCGTGCAACTTCGTTCCGCACCTCAAACCGGTGCAAGCCTGCGGGCCGCGCGGATGAGCAAGCCGGGTTTGATGCCGGTCGAGGACGCCCTCGACCAACTGTTGGCGATGGCTGATGAACAACGTCTGCCGGACAGCGAATCGGTGCCGCTCAATGAAGCGCGCGGACGCGTGCTGGCGAGCGATCTGGTCGCCACCCTCGATCTGCCGCCGTGGCCGAACAGCGCCATGGACGGCTACGCCTTCAACTTTGCCGACCTGCATCGCCAGCCGTTGAGCGTGTCGCAACGGGTCTATGCCGGGATGGCGCCGGACGCCTTGCTATCCGGCACCTGCGCAAGGATTTTCACCGGTGCGCCGTTGCCCATGGGCGCCAATTGCGTGGAGATGCAGGAAAACGTCGAGGTGCTTGAAGACGGCCGCGTCCGTTTCCTGCAACCGCTGAAGGTCGGGCAGAACATCCGCGCCCAGGGCCAGGAGAACCGCGTCGGCGACACCTTGCTGCGCGCCGGCAAACGCCTCGGCCCGTTCGAACTGGCCGTCGCCGCAGGGCAGGGCATGACCCGTTTGCCGGTGGTGCGTCGTCCGCGCGTGGCGTTGCTCTCGACCGGGGATGAACTGGTGGAACCAGGGCAACCGCTGCGCCCCGGCAGCATTTACAACAGCAACCGCACTTTGCTCGACCACTGGTTGCGCGAACTGGGTTGCGAAGTGATCGACGCCGGGATTCTGCCCGATCGCCCGGCGCAGACCCGGCTCAAACTCGAGCAACTGCAAGTGGCAGCCGATCTGATTCTGACTACGGGCGGCGTGTCTGCCGGTGATGCCGACTGCCTCGGTCAGGTGCTGCGCGACAACCGCAAACCGCTGCTGTGGAAACTCGCGATCAAACCCGGTAAACCGCTGACGGTCGGGCATTTTGGCTCGGTGCCGGTGATCGGCCTGCCGGGCAATCCGACCTCGGCGCTGGTGACCTTCGGCCTGCTGGCGCGCCCGTACCTGCTGCGCATTCAAGGCGTGGAAGAGGTGATGCCGCTGAGCTTCACGGTCAACGCCGGCTTCGATTGGCCGAAACCTGGCAGCCGTCGGGAGTATCTGCGGGTACGTCTGGAGGGCGGGCAGGCGGCGCTGTATCCGAACCAGAGTTCCGGGGTTCTGCTCGGCGCGACCTGGGCCGATGGACTGGTGGAAATCCCCGAGAACAGCACCTTGCAGATTGGCGACCCGCTGCGTTTCATTCCGTTCAGCGAGCTGTTCTGAGCGCGATTAAAAGGTGCAAACCGCTTGCCGGGAAACTGTCGAAGACTGTGAAGACGGCTATCGGGTCAATCCCAGCCGTTCATGCCATTGGGCGATGGATTCTTCGGGATAGACCTCGAATTGTTGATCCTTCTTGCTCGCCTGCACTTCGACCCACGGTGCCTTCGAACCGAGCATCAAATGAGTGTGTTCCGGCGGCACCGGCAGCGGCGTGTCGATGGCCGAGGCGAACGGGTGGATCAGCGCCGGCCATTCCGGGCTGAACAGCCACAGTCCGCTGCCGCACAACGAGCAGAAGTGTCGCTCGGCGCTGCTGCGGTGGGCGCGGGCATCGCCTTCGTCTTTCATTTTCGCGTGGTAGATCGTGATGTGTTTGCGCCCGCGCACCTTGAGGCTGGCGGCGTCGCCGCCGAGGTTGATCGCATAGCCGCCACCGCCCTGGGTCTTGCGGCAGATCGAGCAGTAGCAGCGCTGATAAGGGTAGGGGTGGGCGCTGTCGAGGGTGAATGAAACCGCGCCGCAGTGGCAGGAGCCTTCGAGGTGCATGAGTGGCCTCCGGTGTTTTCGTCGGTGCGGTTCAGCCTAGAAGAAATCTCTTGCCTGTGCCGCCGCTATGGACGCCTGCGAAAAGCCCGGTCAGCATGTCCGCAAAAAAGGGATCCACACCCATGCGCCGACTACCTTCCCTGGCCGCCCTGCGAACTTTCGAGTGTGCCGCCCGCCACGCGCATTTCGGCCGCGCCGCCGCTGAGCTGTGCGTCACCGACAGCGCCGTCAGCCATCAGATCCGCCAGCTCGAAGAGCAACTGGGCGTGTCGCTGTTCATCCGCGAGGGCCGACAGATTCGCCCGACCATCGCCGCCGGGCGCTTGATGCAGAGCCTGCAACAGGCCTTCGAACTGATCGGCGATGCCTGCGACGAGTTGCGCGATCCGTCCTCGCTCGCGGTGTTGCGGCTGGCGGTCACGGCGGAGTTGGCGCAGAAGTGGCTGATGAATCGTCTCACCGATTTCTACGCGCGTTATCCGCACATCACCTTGCACCTCTACGAACAACCGATCGACGCCACCGCACCCGGCGAAGACATTGATCTGGCGATCACCTATGGCACCGGCCCGGTGGACAGCAGCGCGTACTTCGTTCGCCCATTGCCGGCGCTGCAGTTTTTCCCGGTGTGCAGCCCCGGGCTGTTCAACCAGGGCAACCTGAAAACCCCCAAGGATCTGGCCCGGCACTGCCTGCTGCACGACGATCAGGACGGCAAGACCTGGACCGCGTGGCTCACCAGCCATGCCGGCGACCTGCGTCCGGAGCGCCAGTTGTATTTTGCCCACGCCGGTCTGGCGCTGGAGGCGGCGGCGCAAGGGCAGGGCGTTGCGATGGGCGACAACCTCACCGCGCAGGAGGATTTGCAGAGCGGGCGTCTGGTGCGCCCGTTCACCTCCAGCATGACCGCGCTGGGGCAATACGCGCTGGTCTGCGAGCGGGTGCGGCTGGAGCGTCCGGCGGTGGCGCAGATGCTGGAATGGTTCAACGATCAACTGGCGGATTGATGAGTTGAATTCAACTGTTCCGAAATAATCATCGTTGGCGGCCCGACTGCCCGCGACCGTAGCCTGAGGTCATTCCCATCCCGACGACGAGGTTTGACCATGGCACGTTTGCTCGACACCACCCCGAAACAGGACGGCTTCCGTCTGCCCGGCGAATTCGAAGCCAAGTCCGGCTGCTGGCTCGGCTGGCCGGAGCGCACCGACGTCTGGCGCAACGGCGCCAAGCCTGCACAGAAAGTCTGGGTGCAGATTGTCACCGCGATCTCCCAGAGCGAGCCGGTGACGGTCTGCGCATCGGCCTCCCAGTTCGCCACGGCCCGCCGCCAGTTGCCGCCACAAGTGCGGGTGGTGGAAATGACCTGCAACGACACCTGGTTCCGCGACAGCGGCCCGTGCTTCGTGGTCAACGACCAGAGCGGTGAAGTGCGTGGTGTCGACTTTGAATTCAACGCCTACGGCGGCCTCGACGGCGGGCTCTACTACCCGTGGGACAAGGACGATCAGATCGCCAGCAAGATCCTCGAAATCGAACGCTTCGACCGCTATCGCGCGCCATTGATTGCCGAGCTTGGCGGTATCCAGAGTGACGGTCAGGGCAGCATCCTCACCACCGAGCAATGCCTGCTCAACCGCAATCGCAACCAGCACCTGGGCAAGGACGAAGTCACCCGCCGGCTGACCGATTACCTCGGCGCCGAGCAAGTGATCTGGCTGCCACGCGGTTGCAAGTTTGACGAAACCGACGGCCATGTCGACGACCTCGCGTGCTTCGTGCGCCCCGGCGAAGTGGTGCTGCAATGGACCGACAACCGCGACGATCCGCAATGGGAAATCTATCAAGAGGCCTACGACATCCTGCGCAGCACCCGCGACAGCCGTGGCCGCGAGCTGATCGTGCACAAACTGCCGCAACCGGACGTGCTGGAGTGGACCGCTGAAGAAGCCGAAGGCCTCGATCAGCAGGACAGCACCCACACCCGTCAGACCGGCACGAAAATCTGTGCGTCGTACATCAACTACTACGCCGGCAACAGCTCGATCGTGGTGCCGCTGTTCGGTGATCGCAACGATCAGGTGGCGCTGGCGACCCTCGCCGAACTGTTCCCGCAGCACAAGATCGTCGGCATCGAGAACTCCCGGGAAATCCTGCTCGGTGGCGGCAACGTCGCGTGCATCACCATGCCGCAATACGCCGGCCAGAAAAAAGGAGCCTGACCATGGGCCTGCACAAACTGAGTAAAGCGTTATTGCTGGTGCTTGCACCCCTGTGTGTGCAGGCTGCCGAAACGGCGAAACCGGTTGTCAACCTGTACATCTGGGGCGAGTACCTGGCCCCGGATACCCTGAAGAATTTCGAGGCGAAAACCGGGATTCGGGTGGTCGCCGATCACTTCGATTCGCTGGAAACCGTCGAGACCAAACTGCTCACCGGGCGCAGCGGTTACGACCTGGTGCTGACCGCCGGCCAGCACCTGTCGCGGGCTATCGAGAGCGGCGCGATCCAGACCCTGAACAAGCAGCAGCTCCCGCACTTTGCCGGGGTCGGCGAGGAGTTCCGTCAGCACATGGCGGTGTTCGATCCGGGCAACCGCTACGCCGGGATCTACGCCTGGGGTACCACTGGCGTCGGCTATCAGGAGGAGGCCGTGAAGCAGCGCCTGCCGGACGCGCCGAGGGACAGTTGGGCGATGCTGTTCGATCCGGCAGTGGTGTCGAAATTCGCCGATTGCGGGGTGAGCCTGCTCAACGACCCGAACGAAGTGTTCGCGGCAGTCATGAAGTACATGGGCCTGGACATCAACCGCCAGAGCCTCGACGACCTGAAACTCGCCGAGCAGCAACTGGCGAAGATCCGCCCGTACATCCGCTATTTCGACAATGACCTGAACATCAGCGACCTGGCCAACGGCAACACCTGCGTGGCGATGTCGTGGAACGGCAACGTTGCCATCGCGGCAGGTCAGGCTGAAGCGGCGAAAAAACCGTTCAAGTTGAATTACCGGATTCCGAAGGAGGGCACGCTGATCTGGTTTGATGCCATGGTCATTCCCAAGGATGCACCGCACCCCGAGGCCGGATTGGCATTGATGGATTATTTGATGACACCCGAGGTGATTGCGCCGATTACCGATACGATTCATTACGCCAATGCGATCACGGCGGCGGATGGCTTGATCGATCCTGCGATTCGTAATGATCCGGGGACTTATCCGCCGGAGGCGGTGAGGGCTTCGTTGTATAGCAAGAATGACAATGGCAAGGCGTTCAACCGGGCTTTGATTCGCGCGTTCAGTCGGTTGAAATCCGGTCTGTAGCCCAAGCCCCTCACCCCAGCCCTCTCCCAAAGGGAGAGGGAGCCGACCGAGGTGTCTTACGCTATACATCGACCTGAAACACCGAGGCGACTATGGATTCACCAACGTGTTGGCAACTATGGGTTCGCTCACGTCTTGGCGCCTATGGATTCACAGTTGATGTTTCAGGTCGGCGGAGCTCTCCAATATCCCCCGATCGATTCCCTCTCCCTCCGGGAGAGGGTTAGGGTGAGGGGCTTTTCGGCACCCGCCACAAATACCACGCCGCCACCGTCCGAAACGGACTCCACGCCAACCCGATCTCAATCATCTGCTTGCGTGCAGGCTGCACCTCCAGCCCCTTCAACCGCCGATACCCCTCGCGCACCCCAAAATCGTCGGCCGGCAGAATATCCGGCCGCTCCAGGCTATAGATCAGCAACATCTCCACCGTCCAGCGCCCAACCCCGCGCAGGCTGACCAACCGCTCGATCAGCGCCTCATCCTCCATCGCCAGCGCGGTCGAGTAATCCGGCACCACGCCGTCCAGAGTCGCCTGGGCAATCCCCTGAATCGTCGCAATCTTGCCCGCCGAAAACCCGCAACTGCGCAATCGGTCGAAGTCCGTCGCCAGAACCTGCTCCGGACGCGGAAACGTCTGCCCGGGAAACAACCCCACCAGCCGCCCGACAATCGCATCGCCAGCCTTGGCATGCAGTTGCTGATAGGCAATCGCCCGCACCAGCGACTCATAGGGATCGCGCGCCGGATGCGGCTGATGCAGGCAGGGGCCAACCGCAGCAATGTGGCGCTGCCAGTCGGCGTCGAGGCTGGCCAGAAACTCGCTGGCCGGTTGATAGGGATCGGGTATCGGCAACTTCGGTGATCCGTTGATTTGAAAGCCGGGAGGGGCGTGGGTGTCGATTTGTCAGAAAGCCAGTTGTTGCGTCAGCTGCACGGCGGCGTTTTCCAGCCGGAGCAAAAACGCCTTGCGCGGTTGCCCACCACCATAGCCCGTCAATGAGCCGTCCGCACCGATCACCCGATGGCACGGCACCACGATCGACAGCCGATTGTGCCCGTTGGCCAGCCCCACTGCTCGGCTGGCGCCGGGTTTGCCCAAGCGTGCGGCGATGGCGCCGTAAGTGCTGGTGTGGCCGTAGGGGATTTGCCGCAGTTCGCTCCAGACCTGCCGGGCAAACTCGCTGCCGGGCAGGTGCAGTGGCACACTGAATTCGCTCAGCTTGCCGGCGAAGTACAGCGCCAGCTCGTTGTCGATCTGCTGCAAATGCGCGTTCTGCCCCGGTGCGACCACGTAGCCGTATCGGTTTTGCAGCTCCTCGACTTCCCGGGTCAGCGCCGGACGGTCGAGAAACTCCAGTAGTACCAGCCCTCGACGCTCGGCCATTGCGATCATCGGCCCCAGCGGGGTGGTCAGGCGGGTGAACAGCAGCGGCTCGCTGGTTGCCGCGCGTCCCGGCGTGATGTGGAACGACTTCTGAAACGCATCGCGAAAACCACTGAGGGATTCATAACCGGAGTCGAACGCCGCGTGGTCGATGGACGTGCCTTGCTTGATCCCGCCCAATGCCACACCGAGCCGGCGCGTGCGCAGCCACGCATGGAAGGTCATGCCGAAATGCTGTTTGAACCAGCGCCGCAACTTCAACGGTTCGATGCCCTCGGCGAGCAATTGCGCATCGCTCCAGCGCACCTCGGGATCGGCGTCGACGGCTTTCAATAGTCGCTGCACCCAGTCCGGAGCGATGGCCGCAGCGTCCAGCGGTTTGCAGCGCAGACAGGCGCGATAACCGGCGGACAGGCAGTCGTCAGCGTGGGCGAAGAACTCGACGTTTTCCGGTTTCGGCTTGCGCGCCGTGCAGGTCGGGCGGCAAAAGATCCCGGTGGTTTTCACGGCCGTGAAGAACACGCCTTCATAGGCGGTGTCGCTTGCGAGCATGGCGCGAACCATTTCGGCGTGAGGGGGCAGGACAGCGGTCTGTATGTTCATGGGCCGAGGATAAAACCAGTTATTCGATGGCTCCACCGAAAAATCGACAGTGAATTTTCGGGCCGCTGCACTACAGTGATCGGGTCGCTACAACTCGGGAAATGAAGGTATGCCACCGTTCACGATTCAACACATCGATCACATCGTGCTGCGCGTCGCCGATCTGCAACGCAGCATTGATTTCTACGACCGGGTCTTCGGCGCCGAAGTGGTCAAGCGCAACGAAAAGTTCGGTCTGGTGCACCTGCGCGCCGGCACGTCGATGATCGATCTGGTCGACCTCGACGGCGAAATCGGCCGCAAGGGCGGCGCCGCTGCCGGCAGCGAACGGCGCAATGTCGATCACTTCTGCCTGCGCATCGAGCCGTTCGATGAAGCGGCGCTGGTCAGCCATTTGCAAGCCTGCGGCCTGACCGTCGAAAAAGCCGCTACCCGTTTCGGCGCCGAGGGCTACGGCCTGTCGCTGTACTGCTTCGATCCGGACGGCAATCAGGTCGAACTCAAAGGCCCGTCCGAAGCTTAGGCCCGCTTGGCCATCAACAACACCGAAGCCGCTGCCGACAGCAGCCCCGCGCAGCAACGGTTGAAAATCCGTTTGCCGCGCGGCTCGGCGAACCAGCGGCGCATGTGCAGCCCCATATACGCGTAGGCGCTGATGGCGATCCATTCCAGCAGCAGGAACAGCACGCCCAGCAGCATGAACTGCGGAGTAATGGCGCGGTTCGGGTCGACGAATTGCGGCAGGAATGCGGTGAAGATCAGGATTGCTTTTGGATTTCCCGCTGCCACCAGGAATTCCTGACGCGCCAGGGCCAGAATCCCGCTCGTCGGCGCAGTCACCGCGTCTTCGGCGGCAGGATTGGCCCGCCACAGCTGCCACGCCAGATACAACAGATACCCCGCGCCAACAATCTTGATCCCATAGAACAACAGCTCGGACGTTTGCAGCACCACCGCCAGCCCCGCCGCCGCGAGGGCGATCATCCCGGCAAACGCCAGCAATCGTCCGACACCCGCCACGCAGGCGCGCCGATAGCCGTAACGGGTGGCGTTGCTGACCGACAGCAGATTGTTCGGCCCCGGTGCCATGTTCAGGGCGAAACAGGCGGGCAGAAACAGGGAGAGGGTGGCGAGATCCATGGTGCGGGCTCCGGTGACGGGAGCGGTATTTTTATCACGCGGGTGTGCGGGCCTGAACCGTACAGTCAGGCGCCAGAGTCGCGGTACAGCGACTATCGGCAGTGAATTCCTTCGAACTTTCTGCCGTCCGGTCAGCTCTTAACCCTTCACAGGTTGATGAATTCATCAGAGAATCCCATCTGCCGGGTCAGAAACTACCATTGCCGTGTAAGCTTTCGCGCCATGCTTCTCCATTCCCCCATGGCCCCAGGCGGCCCACTGTACGAGCGACTACATGCAAGCAAAGGCCCGCGAGGTTCATGTACCACCGGTGTTGCAGGATCTGCGCGCCGGCACGGCCGAACTGCACATTGCACTTGAAAAGCGCCTTCCTTTTTTCTCCGATACCCTTGATCTGCACGCTTTCGAGCGACTGATGCGCGCCTATTACGGCTTCTATCAGCCATTGGAAGCCGTGCTGCAGGACAGCGACGCGATTCCCGCTGATTTTGATCTGGCTTCCCGCCTCAAGGCACCGACCCTGCAACGCGATCTGCAAGCGCTGGGCGCAAATGGTGGCGATTTTCCGATCTGCCGCCGGTTGCCCGTCATCGACTCCGCCGCCGCGTGTCTGGGCGTGTTGTATGTGCTGGAAGGCGCGACTCTCGGCGGGCAGATCCTGCGTCGGGAGATCGCCACACGGCTGAGCCTGGGCGCGGAAAACGGCGCGGCATTTCTGGACGTTTACGGTGCCGCCACCGGCCGGCGCTGGCGCGATTTCATCGAATACCTGGGCAGTCGCCCGATGGACACCGACGAGCGTAAAGCCGTCGTGGCGGCGGCCCACACTACATTCAGTTGTTTCGAGCAGTGGCTCGAAAGTCAGGAGGTTCTGGTATGAACCCGCAAGACAAAGAAGCCTTTGAAGAGTTGCTGGCCAACTGCGCCGACGAGCCGATCCGCTTTCCCGGCGCGATCCAGCCGCACGGTTTGCTGCTGACCCTGAGCGAGCCGGACCTTTCGATCATTCAGATCAGCGCCAACGTCGAGACCTTGCTCGCGCGACCGGCGCAAGAGCTGATCGGCCAGCCACTGCAAAGCCTGATCGGCGATGTCCATGCCGCGCAGGTTCGCGAGGCCTTGCAGCAACCGGCCCTGTCCGATGCGCCGCCGCTGCACTTTCGCCTCAACGGCACCGCGTTCGAAGGCTTGCTGCACCGGCATCAGGATGTGCTGATTCTGGAGCTGGAAATCCACGTCGAAAACTTCCAGCCGCGCAACGTCGCCGGCACCGAAACCCACCTCGGGCGGATGCTCGCGCGCCTGCAAAAGGCCCAGAGCCTGCAGGCGCTTTACGACATCAGCGTCAAGGAAATCCAGGCCATGACCGGTTACGACCGGGTATTGATCTACCGTTTTGAGGAAGAGGGCCACGGTCAGGTCATCGCCGAAGCGTCCGATCCGTCGATGGAAGTCTTCAACGGTCTGTTTTTCCCGGCCTCGGACATCCCCGAGCAGGCCCGCGAGCTGTACCGCACCAACTGGCTGCGGATCATTCCGAACGCGGACTACCAACCGGTGCCACTGGTGCCCAAGTTGCGCCCGGACACCCAGACCCCGCTGGACCTGAGCTTCGCCACATTGCGCAGCGTGTCGCCGATCCACTGCCAGTACATGAAGAACATGGGCGTGCTGTCCTCGATGAGCATTTCCCTGCTCAAGGGCGACCGGCTCTGGGGCCTGATCAGTTGCGGCAACCGCCAGCCGCTGCACGTGCCGCACGAGTTGCGCACGGCGTGCCAGACCATCGGCCAGGTGCTGTCGTTGCAGATCAGCGCGATGGAAGCGCTGGAAGTCAGCCGTCAACGGGAGGAAAAGGTCGAGGCGCTGGCGCTGCTCAATCAGGCGATGATCGATTCGCCACAGAACGTCTTCGATGGCCTGGCCAACCAGCCACAAGTCCTGATGGCGCTGGCCAATGCCGGCGGCATCGCGATCATCGAAGACAAGCAATTGCACCGTTACGGCAACTGCCCGGAGCCGGAAGAAATCCGCGCCCTGCACAAATGGCTGCAGGAGCGTGGCGAGCCGGTGTTTGCCAGTCATCACCTGGCCAGCGTCTACCCGCCAGCCGCGCACTATCAGCAGGTCGCCAGCGGCGTGCTCGCCATGAGCCTGCCCAAGCCGGTGGACAACGGGGTGCTGTGGTTCCGCCCCGAAGTCAAAGAGAACATCAACTGGAGCGGCGACCCGCGCAAGCCGCTGGACCTGGAAAGCTCCGACGCCGGCCTGCGTCTGCGGCCGCGTACCTCGTTCGAAATCTGGAAGGTCGAGATGGCCGGGATTTCCACCAAGTGGAGCCACGGTGATCTGTTCGCCGCCAACGACCTGCGTCGCTCGGCCCTGGAAAACGATCTGGCCCGCCAGGTACGCCGCGAGCAGGAAGCGGTGCGTGCCCGCGACGAACTGGTGGCGGTGGTATCCCACGACCTGCGCAACCCGATGACCGTGATCTCGATGCTCTGCGGCATGATGCAAAAGGCTTTCAGCTCGGACGGGCCGCACACTTCGCGGCGCATCTCGACTGCGATCGACACCATGCAACAAGCCGCCGGGCGCATGAACACGCTGCTGGAAGACTTGCTCGACACCTCGAAAATCGATGCCGGGCGCTACACCATCGCGCCGCAGAAACTCGATGTCGCGCAGATGTTCGAAGAGGCGCAATCGCTGCTCGCGCCGCTGGCGCTGGACAAGGACATCAGCATCTCGTTCGAGGCCGATCCCGACCTGAGCATCCATGCCGACCCCGAGCGGTTGTTTCAGGTGCTGTCGAATCTGGTCGGCAACGCGATCAAGTTCACTCCGCGCCTGGGCACGGTCGATGTGTATGCCAAATCGGTCGGTGACGACATCGTCTTCACGGTCCGCGACAGCGGCGAAGGCATTCCCAAGGATCACTTGCCGCACGTGTTCGACCGTTACTGGACGGTGAAGGAAGGCAATCCGACCGGCACCGGGCTGGGTCTGTACATCACGCAGGGCATCGTCGAGGCCCATGGCGGGCAGATCGTTGCCGAGAGTGAGCCGGGGCAGGGCAGTGAATTCCGCTTCACCGTGCCGCGTCAGGACTGAAAAAAGCCGATCAGCGTTGGGGGGCCTGCAACATGGCCACCCATTCTGCGGCGAATCGATGGCAATCGCCGGGCCAGCGCGCCGTCAGCAGTTGGCCGTCGCGCACCACAAATCCTGATTGCAGTTTCTGCGCACAATCGCGCTTGGCGATCAGCGGCCCGCGTTTGAAGTCGGTTTTGCTGGCCAGCGCGGTCTTCACTTCCGCTTCGACGGTCTGCTTGTAGGTGCGGTAGTAGCGCCCCAGCCACGCAGCTGTCATCAGCCACGCCGGCAACTCCATGGTGGCCGCGAGCAATGCCGTCACCTTGCGCCCGAACAACACCGAGCGCCCGGTGTCGGGGTCGAGCGTCCTCGCCAGCAACAGCACACCATGACACACCGCCGCCACGGGTTTTTCGGCCTTGAAAAATTGCAGGGCGATCTGCTGAGCCTGCGTGGATTCCAACAGCGTGCGCATGCCTTTGGCATGACCACCCGGGATCAGCAGACCGTCGAATCGGTTCGTGTCGACATCGGCATACGCCAGCGGCTGCCTGAACGCTTCGGACTCGATCATCTGCGTGTAACTGTCCAGATCGGCCTTGCGCGTCATCAGCATCGAACTCAACAGGCCGAAGCCGATATCTACCAGCCGTGGATCGGCGTGGGCGGGCAAGCCTTGCGGCGTGGCAAAACGAACTTCGATG
The DNA here is from genome assembly GCF_059423925.1 of Pseudomonas sp. GW458-11-26-14-LB4. NCBI lineage: Bacteria > Pseudomonadati > Pseudomonadota > Gammaproteobacteria > Pseudomonadales > Pseudomonadaceae > Pseudomonas > Pseudomonas sp. GW458-11-26-14-LB4. The sequence continues at coordinate 93,999 of NZ_JBWKYU010000017.1, read as the reverse complement.
CCCGCATTACGCATCGTCTGCCACGGCACGCTGCTTTCGGTGGGGTCGTAATCGGCGCAGGGCAGCAGAATCAAGATCATCGAGGGCAGACTTCCTGGTCAAAAGTGATCGCATAGCCAGAGCGTAGTGGGTCTGCGCGTGCGGGGGTAATTTCCTTCAATACCGACCGTTGTGTGCTGGCTACTGTGGGCTCCTTGTTCCTCGATTTGAAGCAGGTGTGCGATGAGTCTGATTGTGTCGATGGCGGCGTTTGCCCTGGCCGCGTCCATTACCCCGGGGCCGGTGAATATCGTGGCGTTGAGCTCGGGGGCGCAGTTCGGCTTTCGCGCCAGTCAGAGGCATGTGGCCGGGGCGACGCTGGGGTTTGTGTTGTTGCTGGTGTTGATGGGGCTGGGGCTGCATGAAGTACTGAAACTGTGGCCGTCGCTGACCCGCGTGGTGCAACTGGCCGGGGTGGCGTTTTTGCTGTCCATGGCTTGGAAACTGGCCACGGATGACGGCCAGTTGAATGCGGGAGAATCGGACAGGGCGCCGTCGATGCTCTACGGCGCAGTGATGCAGTGGCTCAATCCCAAGGCCTGGCTGGCCTGCGTGGCGGGGATGGGCGCGTTTGTCGCCGATGGCGAGGCGCGGCTGGTGTGGCAGTTTGCAGCGGTGTATCTGGTGATCTGTTATCTGTCGGTCGGCTGTTGGGCGTATGCCGGGACGTTCTTGCGCGGTTATCTTGGCAACCCGGCGGGGATGCGCTTGTTCAACCGGGTGATGGCGTTGCTGTTGGCGGTGAGTGCGGGGTATCTGTTGCTGCCGTGAGTGTGACGGGGCTTGGGTTTAAAGGTGTTTAAGGATGCGTCCGACAAACCACGCGAACTTGCGCCATTGCCTACGCATCCGCCAGAATCCGCCGGCTTGTGCGCCTTGGGAGCGGGTTCTATTGTTTGCCGGTCGCTGACGAATCAGCGATCGGGTCTCGCAGCCCGCGATCTCTAGACGCACAACACCCTCCAGTTTTATGGCGGCTGTACGTGGGAGACCCTCGGGTCTGCCGGTTCTAGAGTCCCGGTCTGCGACCCGCGTATAGCTGCCACCTCTTCGTATCGCAGCGAATCGTGGCGGCTCCATGACTCTGGAGATTCAATCATGATCAAACCAACACCAAACCCACCCGAAACCGACCCGACCTCGCCCTACGAAACCCTCGACTCCAAGAAATTCCACGAAGCCGCCGACCGCGCTCTCGACCACTACCTCAATCCGTTCCACCCCAGAAAACCGCTGCTCAAACCCAACACCCGCTACCTCATCGCCCCCGGCATCGACAGCGAAGAACTGCTGGCCGACGCCTGCGAAACCCTGACCTCGGCCAAAACCATGGCCACCGACTTCGCCGGGCTGGTGGATGGCTCGTATCGGCATGTGCTGTTGGGGATTGCGCAATTGATCATGCTGGGTGAACTGGCGGTGAATCGTGCGCTGGATAATCTGGAGTTGAAGGCCGAGGCGCCTCTGTAACCTGATCGTTCCCACGCTTTGCGTGGGAATGCAGCCCGGGACGCTCCGCGTCCCTTCCAAACCGAGACGGCCCAATGCGGGCCGTTTTTTCGTTTAACCCCGATACTGCCCCGGCGTAGCCGCCAGATGCTGCTTGAACGCCCGCTGAAAATGCGCCTGATCGGCAAACCCCGCCTCCAGCGCCACATCCGCAATCAACTGCCCGCGCCTCAGACACTCTCGGGCAAACTGAATGCGCTGGTTGACCAAAAACGCATGGGGCGTCATGCCGAAATGCTGTTTGAAGGCGCGAATCAAATAGGACGGTGACAGCTCGGCGGCGGCGCAAATGTCGTCGAGGCTGAGCAGGTCGGTGCAATGATGGCGAATGAAGTCGGCGGCGCGTTCGAGTTTGAAGTTCGGCTCTCGCAGAGGTTGTTCGATAGGGTTCAGGCGCAGTTGCAGGTCGCTGAAAAACTCCACCGCAGCGCTCTGTTTGCGCAGCACGTCTTGCTGCTCGTCGACCAATATCGCGTACAACGCATTCAAGTCGCGAAACAGGCGGGCATCATTCAAATGGGTATCGGAAAACCGCCGAAACTCAAGTTCCGCACTGAACCCCAGCTGATGCTGCAGATCCGTCAGCCACGGCGTTTCCACATACAACATCAAATACGACCACGGCTGGTCATCGATCGGGTTGCACGCGTGCACGTCCCCCGGATTCATCAGCACCACGGTGCCGGCCGTCACTTCGAAAGATGATTGCTCATGCACGTAAGTACTGCGCCCGGCGGTGATCGCGCCGATGGAAAAGTGCGCGTGGGAGTGCCGTGAATAGCAGACCTCGCGCCCATCGGCGATGGCCCGCGCTTCGATGAAGGGCAGGGCGTCGTCGCGCCAGAAGCGCGGGGCTTGTTCGGGGTTCTTGGCGGCAGCGTGTTTCATTGTTGGGGTTCTCGGCAGGCCAGTGCCCGAGTGTATTAGCTCTGGCCGGCGAAGGCTCGCTCGAGTTCGGCGATGTCGAGTTTTTTCATCCCGAACATGGCCTGCATCGCCCGTTGGACCTTGGTCTGGTCGGGGTCGGTCATCATGTGCATGAAGGCCACCGGCACGATCTGCCACGACACGCCGAACTTGTCCTTGAGCCAGCCGCATTGCTGGGCTTCCACCGGCCCGCCGGCGCTGAGGTTGCCCCAGAAGTGGTCGACTTCTTCCTGGTTCTGGCAATTGACCTGAAACGAGATCGCCTCATTGAACTTGAACATCGGCCCGCCATTGAGCCCGGTGAAGGTATGGCCGTCGAGTTCGAAACTGACGGTCATCACCGAGCCCTCCGGGCGCCCGTGGAATTCCTGGCCGACCTTGCTGTAGTGGGTGAGGGCGGTGATTTTCGAGTGATCGAAGATCGAGCAGTAAAACTTCGCCGCAGCTTCCGCCTGATCGTCGAACCACAGGCACGGGGTCAGCTTTTGAAAGCGTTGCATGGCAGTCATCCTCGGCAGGTTAGACACGCTGGATTACAGAGTAGTCAGTCTGTGATCAGCTGGCAGCGCCATGGGTCGAGTGGTTGGCTGTCGTTAGGGTGGAGCGTAGTCGTATTGACTTTAAGTGGTGTCAAAAAGACTCTTCTGTACTTGTGTCAAAATGACTCGTATTTTTGCAACTAACTGATTTTGCTGGGCTGAAAATCTGGCACGCAAGTTGAATTGCCTTACGTACAAACTGATCCGCTCAGTAGTACGAAACATGTTCACTTTCTTCGAGAATCCGCTGAACGTTCTGCACCTGTCGAGCAAAGTGCTCGTCGCCGGTCTGGTCATGTTGCTGGCCGGGATCTACGGCGCTTATCTGTATCAGGGCCACATGCCGATTGCGTTGCTGGTGGCGATGCATGCCATGACCATCGTTGGCCCGACGCTGATCAAGATCGGCTATGTGATGCGGCTCCTATCTCAATATCGGCTGGGCCCACATCACGCCGCCGTGGTGGTTTGAACATGCGCAGACTCGCCGATGCGCCGCTGTTCAGCCTGGGCTTCCGGCCGCTGTTTCTGGCCGGGGCAGGATTCGCCGCGCTGGCGATCCTGATCTGGGGTCTGTGGCTTTACGGACATTGGTTCGATCTGCAACCGGCGGGCGGCATGCTTGCGTGGCATCGACATGAAATGCCCTTCGGTTTCGCGGCGGCGATCGTTGCCGGGTTTCTGCTGACGGCGGTGCCCAACTGGACCGGCATTCCCGGAGTGCGCGGCGGGGCGCTGATCGCGCTGGTCTCGGTCTGGCTGCTCGGGCGTGTAGCCTGGTGGCTGCCGTTGCCGACCGGGCTGATTCTGGCGCTGCAATGGGGTTTTCTGCCGCTGCTGGCGGTGATGCTGGGACGGGATCTGGTCGCCGCCCGCAAACGTGATAACTACCCGATTGTGTTGGTGCTTGGGCTGATGGCGGGTTGTCAGGCGCTGACTTTGATCGGCCTGTACAACGACGATGCCGGCCTGCAACGCCAGGGTGTGCTGGGCGCATTGTGGCTGGTGGCGGCGTTGATGACCGTGATTGGCGGGCGGGTGATTCCGTTCTTTATTCAGCGCGGCTTGAACCGTCCGCCGGCACCCGTCGCCAATCCACTGCCAACCCGATTGCTGTTGATCGGCAGCCTGCTGACCGCTGTCACTTTTGCGGCAGGCCTCAATGATTCGCCGCGGCTGTGGCTGGCGGGCCTGTTTGTGCTGACCGGCAGTTTGCAGTTGATGCGGCTGATCCGCTGGCATGATCGCGGGATGTGGCGGGTGCCGCTGCTGTGGTCGCTGTATCTGGCTTACGGCTGGATGGCGCTGGCAACCTGGGCCATGGCGCTGTGGCATCTGGGTTTGATCGGCCAGCAAAGCCTGGCGACCCATGCGCTGGCGGTCGGCGGGGTGGGTGGGTTGATTCTGGCGATGATTGCGCGGGTCAGCCTTGGGCATACCGGCCGGTTGTTACAGCCCTCGAAAGGCATGGTGCTGGGCTTTGCGCTGGTGCTGATCGCTGCGGGTTGCCGGGTGTTGCTGGTGCCGTTTTCCAGTCTGGGGCTGGGGCTGTCCGTGGTGCTCTGGTGCGCGGGGTTCGCGCTGTTTTTGCGGCATTACACCGGGTTTCTGCTCAAGCCGAGGCTGTAGCGTTTTAACCGCGACGCTCGGCAATCATCAGCAACGATTGCGGCACCGGGCTTTGCGGATGCTGCGGTTCGCGCAGGCCGGTCAATTGCAGGCCGGCCATGTCCAGCGCATTCAGCCAGCTGGACAGGGTGCGGAAATACCATGGCATTGGCGACCACTCGCCCTGAAATCCTTCGAAAGTTTCTTCCCGCCAGCCGTCCTGATAATCACCGGCGGCCACCGACCACGGATGCAGCGTCTGGATCACCAGCGCACCGCCCGGTACGAGCAGGGCATTCATCGCCGCGAGCAGCGGAATGATGTCCTGATGCAGCAGGGAAAAATTGGCGCAGATCAGGTCGTAATCGCGGCCAATTTCGACCTTCGCCTCAACCAGTTCTTCGTAGCTGGCGACATGCACGCGCGATGAACCGGCCACCCGCGCGGCCTCGACCAGCGTCGCATCGCCGTCGACGCCGACCGCATCGAATCCTCGCTCGGCCAGCGCACGCAACAGCCAGCCTTCGCCGCATCCCAGATCGAGCACGCGCTCCGGCTGGCGCCCCATCACCGCCAGCAGAATGGCCTGATCGGTGACCTGCCGGCGACTCTCGATGGCGCCGCTGCGCACGGCTTCGGTCCAGGCCCGGGCGTTGTGATGCCAGCTCTGGAGGAGGGTGGATTCAGGCGAGGACATGACGGGCTCCGGGATCGCGGGATGCAGGCAAGGATAGGTCAGGTGTAGTCGGCCAGTTGAATCCGGTTGCGACCGCCGCGCTTGGATTCGTAGAGCGCGCTGTCGCCCTGTTCGATCAACGCCGCGAGGCTGGCTGGCGGCTGATCGAACACCTTGGCGCCGATGCTCAGGGTGACGGCCTGCGGGGTGGTGTAGGTCTGGGAAGTCATCTGCTGAAACTGTTCGCGCAGCTCGCTGCCCAGCACCATGATCTGTGCGTGCGACGCATCGCCCAGCAGCATCACGAATTCGTCACCGCCCAGCCGTGCTGCCAGCGCATCTTTGGGCAGTACCGCGCGGATCATTTCGCTGAGGGCGATGAGCAAGCGGTCGCCGGCAGTGTGGCCGTAGAGGTCGTTGATCAGTTTGAAGTTGTCGATGTCGATCAGCAGCAGCGCGCCGGGGCGGGCGCTGGACACTTCATCAAGCAGGCGCGGTGCGCGGACTTCCAGGGCGCGGCGGTTGTACAGCGCGGTCAGCGGATCCCGGGCGGCCAGTTCGGCAATCTGCTTTTCACGCCGGTAGCGCTCGGTGCCGGTCATCGACAGCGCGATCAGCATGATCGCCATCGCACCCTCGACCAGGGAAATCTGAATGATTTCGCCGCGCAGCGACGCCAGATCGATCAGCGTGCCGGGAATCACCGCGATGATCGCCTTGGCGAAATAGAACGCGCCGTGGATCAGCAGCACATAACGCAACTGCACCGCGCCTACGCTCAATGATTTGCCGTGCGGGCGCAGCAACAGGCTGGCTCGCAGCATCAACGCGGCCACCAGCAGCGAGTTGGCCATCAGCATGATCTTCGACCACGACGGATCTTCCGGTAGCAGCAGCAACGCCAGCCAGAGCAGGAACATCAAGTACCAGGCGCGTGACAAGCGCTGCTGGGTAAACCGCGCGACCCCAAGCAGAAACAGCCAGTGCGCGACCACCAGCAGGCCGTTGGCGAACCAGATGCCGATCAGCGGATAACCATTGGCGCGCAACAGGGCCAGGCTCGAACCGACGGTGATGGTGGCGAAACCGGCGCTCCAGAACAGCAGGGAAGGTTCGCGGATGCTGCGCCATTCGACCGCCAGATACAGGGCGGCCGCCGCGGCCAGGGCGGTGGAAATGGTGAGCATCGTGAGAGGATCGAGCGCCATGAAAGAACGGTTCTGCCTGAATAGTATTAATGGGCCACGATTGTAAGCGTTCCCCCAGTGGGCTGCTATTTTCACTCACCGGATATTCCATTTTCAGACGAGGTGTTTCATGGACCGATTGACCGGCGGTTGTCTGTGCGGCGAGGTGCGGATCGAGGCGTCGGGGCGACCCTACAGGGTTGGCGTTTGCCACTGCCTGGATTGCCGCAAACACCATGGCGCGCTGTTTGCCGCGTCGGCGATCTTTGCCGAGGACGCGGTGACGATCAGCGGCGAGACCCGTGACTATGCCGGGCGACATTTCTGCCCGCGCTGTGGCTCATCGGTGTTTGGCCGCAGTGGCGATGAAGTCGAAGTGAATCTGGGCGCGCTGGATGCGCCGGATCAATTCCTGCCCACCTATGAGCTGTGGACGGTGCGTCGCGAGTCGTGGCTACCGGCCTTTCCGCTGGCCCGACACTACGTGCGTGATCGCGAGAGAACGGGGCGAACCGAAGAGTAACCGGGGTCAGGCAGGGCGCCTGACCCCGGCCACTATTAGCCGCGAATGAACGCCAGCAGATCCGCGTTGATCGTCGGCGCCTCGGTGGTCGGCATTCCGTGGGGGAAGCCCGGATAAATCTTCAGCGTGCTGTTTTTCAGCAGCTTCGCCGACAGCACACCGGCGTTTTCATAGGGCACGATCTGGTCGTCGTCGCCGTGCATCACCAGCACCGGGATCGAGATGCTTTTCAGGTCGGCGGTGAAGTCGGTCTGTGAGAAGGCAACGATGCCGTCGTAGTGCGCCTTGGCGCCGCCCATCATGCCCTGGCGCCACCAGTTCGCAATGATCCCTTCCGATGGCTTGGCGCCAGGGCGGTTGTAGCCGTAAAACGGCCCACTGGGCACGTCGCGATAGAACTGCGCACGATTGGCCGCCAGTTGCGCCTGAAGATCGTCGAACACTGACTTGGGCAAACCGCCGGGGCTGCTTTCGGTTTTCACCATCAGCGGTGGCACGGCGCTGATGATCGCGGCTTTCGATACCCGATCCTCGCCATGCCGGGCGATGTAGTGAATCACTTCGCCGCCACCGGTGGAGTGGCCGACGTGCACGGCTTTCTGCGTCCCCAGATGATTGACTACCGCCGCCACGTCGTCGGCGTAGTGATCCATGTCGTGGCCGTCCCAGACCTGGCTCGAGCGCCCGTGACCCCGTCGGTCATGGGCCACGACCCGGAAGCCCTGCGCGAGGAAGAACAGCATCTGCGCATCCCAGTCGTCCGCGCTGAGCGGCCAGCCGTGGTGGAAGTGGATCACCGGCGCGTCTTTCGGGCCCCAGTCCTTGTAGAAGATTTCGACGCCGTCTTTCGTTGTGACAAATCCCATGTTCGCGACTCCTGGAAAGTGTGAAAGGGCAGGTCTTGCGATGACAACCGGAATCAACTGTAGGAGCAAAGTCGGCACTTTGGTCGAAGAATTCCCGAACGGTGCGGCATGACCGGTGGTCGCAACGGCTGGTCGTCGGGTCAAAATGCGCTTAGCTGAAAGGGATAAGCCGAGGCGCGCACGGCCATCGAGAGCCGGAGCAGCGCCCTTCAGAACACCGTGAGTCTGAGGAAGTCCCCGATGCTGACCTTGAACATCAATGGCAAGGATCAGGAGCTCGATGTCCCTGCGGACATGCCGTTGCTCTGGGTCCTGCGCGATGTCGCGCACCTGACCGGTACCAAATTCGGATGCGGCATGGCCCAGTGCGGTGCCTGCACCGTGCACGTCGATGGCGCACCGCTGCGCTCCTGCATCACCCCGGCCACGGCCGTCGCCCATGGCCAGAAGATCCTCACCATCGAAGGCCTGTCGAGCGACGGTTCGCACCCGGTACAGCAGGCCTGGGCCGAACTGGACGTGGTGCAATGCGGCTACTGCCAGTCCGGGCAGATCATGTCCGCCGCCGCGTTGCTGGCGAAAATCCCCAAACCCACCGACAGCGATATCGATCAGGCGCTCTCCGGCAATATCTGCCGCTGCGGCACGTACCCAAGAATCCGCGCGGCGGTCAAACGCGCGGCCGACATCGGCTGAGCGAGGGGAGGTGAGTGATGAACAGTCCTGTATCCCGTCGCGGATTTCTCAAGGGCAGCGCCGTGCTTGGCGGTGGTCTGGTGGTGGCGTTCGTGGTGCCCGGCGGCAATCGCTTTGCCAAGGCAGCCGAGAACGAAGGCAAGGTGTTTGCGCCGAACGCGTTCCTGCGGATTGCAGCGGACAACAGCGTGACCGTGCTGCTCGGCCATTCGGAAATGGGCCAGGGCATCTGGACCGGCCTGACCATGTTGATCGCCGAAGAACTCGACGCCGACTGGTCGAAGATCCGCGTCGAGCACTCGCCAGCTTCGGCAGCCGATTACGGCATGCCCGGTTTTGGCGGGATGCAGATTACCGGCGGCTCGACTTCAACCTGGATGGAGTTCGATCGTTACCGCCTCGCTGGTGCCACCGCGCGACAGATGCTGATCGAAGCGGCGGCCAAGCGTTTCAACGTGGCACCGTCGACGATCCGCACTGAATCCGGCGTGGTTATTGCCGGCGACAACCGCGCCACCTACGGCGAACTGGCGGACGCCGCCGGGCAACTGCCGGTGCCGGATCCGAAGTCGATCACCTTTAAAGACGCCAAGGACTGGAAGGTCATCGGCAAACCCACCAAACGCCTCGACACCCCGGAGAAAATCACCGGCCGCGCCAAGTTCGGCATGGACGTGCAGTTCGACGGATTGATGACGGCGATGGTCGCGCGGGCGCCGGCGTTCGGCGCCACGGTGAAATCCTTTGAAGGCGCTGAGGCGCTGGCGATCCCCGGCGTGCACAAAGTGGTGCAAGTGCCGACCGGTGTGGCGGTGGTCGCCGAGCATTACTGGGCGGCGAAGCTCGGTCGCGATGCGCTGAAGGTCGATTGGGACCTGGGGCCGAACGCTGATCTGAGCAGTGAAAAGCTGTTGGCGAGTTTCCGCAAACTGGCGGCCACACCGGGCACTTCGGCGGCGCAGGCCGGCGATGCCAAGGGCAATTTCGGCAAGGCAGCGAAGAAAATCGACGTCGAATACAGCGTGCCGTACCTGGCTCATGCGCCGATGGAGCCGCTGAACTGCACGGTGAAGATCAGCGCCGACAAGTGCGAGATCTGGACCGGCACCCAGTTCCAGACGCTGGACCAGATGGTCGCCGGCAAAATCACCGGGCTCAAACCGGAGCAGGTGGAGATCCACACCGAATTTCTCGGTGGTGGTTTCGGCCGGCGGGCCAACCCGACCTCGGACTTTGTCGCCGAAGCGGTGCAAGTGGCCAAGGCTGCGGCGATGCCGGTGAAAACCGTGTGGTCGCGCGAAGACGATATTCGCGGTGGCTACTACCGCTCGATGTTTCTGCATCAGGCGAAGATCGGCCTCGGCGCCGACGGCCTGCCGCTGGCCTGGCAGCATGTGCTGGTCGGGCAATCGATCATGGCCGGCACCATGCTCGAGAAAACCATGGTCAAGAACGGCGTCGACCAGACGTCGGTCGAAGGCGTTTCGGACAGCCCGTACATCAAGGGCCTGGCCCATCATCAGGTCGATCTGCACTCGCCGACCACCGGGATCAACGTGCTGTGGCTGCGTTCGGTGGGTCATAGCCACACCGCGTTTGTCATGGAGTCGCTGATCGATGAAATGGCCACGGCGGCGGGCAAGGACCCGGTGGAGTACCGAAGAACGCTGCTCAAGGATCATGCCCGGCATCTCGGCGTGTTGAATCTGGCGGTGGAGAAAGCCAACTGGAAAGCCCCGCTGCCGGACGGCCATGCGCTGGGCGTGGCGGTGCACGAATCGTTCGGCAGTTACGTGGCGCAGGTGGCGGAGGTGTCACAGGACAATCTGGCGATCCGCGTGCATCGCGTGGTCTGCGCGGTGGACTGCGGGATTGCGGTCAACCCGCAGAGCATCGCTGCGCAGATGGAATCGTGCATCACCTTCGGCCTGGGCATGGCGCTGCACAGCAAACTGACGCTCAAGGACGGCCATGTCGTGCAGTCCAACTATCACGACTATCAGGTGTTGCGGCTCAATGAAATGCCGCTGGTCGAGGTGCACATCGTGCCCAGCAGCGAGAAACCCGGCGGCATCGGCGAGGCCGGTGTACCGCCCACGGCGCCGGCGGTGGCCAACGCGGTATTCGCCCTGACCGGGCAGCGCCTGCGGGAAATGCCGCTGCAATTGTCGGGGGTGTGAGATGAAACGACATTTGTTGTTGGGCACGGTGATTCTGCTTGGGCTGGGCGGTTACGCGTCGGATCTGTTCGCTGACGATCAGGAAGCCTTGAAGGCCTTCAGCACGGTGCAGAAAGTCTTCCAGAGCCCGCGCTGCCAGAACTGTCACATTCCCGGCGATTCGCCGTTGCAGTTCGACGCCGGCATCCCCCACGCGATGAACGTGGTACGCGGCATGGACGGCAAGGGCGCCGCCGGTTTGCCCTGCGCCACCTGTCACGCCGAAAGCAATCCGCCGGCCAGTTATGGCCCCCATGCGCCACCGGGCGCGCCGCACTGGAGCCTGCCGCCTGCCGCCCACAAGATGGCCTGGATCGGTCTGCCGCCGGATCGCTTGTGCGCGATGATCAAGGACCGCGCTAGCAACGGCGACCGGGACTTCGCCGCGCTGATCAAACACGTCAGCGAGGACAAACTGGTGCTCTGGGGCTGGAATCCCGGGGCAGGGCGCGCGCCGGTGCCGGTGCCGCACGATATCTTCGTGACCCAGTTCAAACTCTGGGCCGATGCGGGCGGGCCGTGTCCGGTGGCCGGTGGATGAGAAGTTGAGTCATTGCTGATTCGGGCTACGCTCAACTGCATCGACGACAAAGGAGTGTGTGATGCTGGTACCCGGCAAACCCGCCAATGAAGCTGCGCGCATTCAAGCGCTGCAGGACCTGAAGCTGCTCGACACCGCACCGGAGGAGCGCTTCGACCGGCTGACGCGACTGGCCAAGCGTCTGTTCAACGTGCCGATCGCGCTGGTCACGCTGGTGGACAAGGAGCGGCAATGGTTCAAGTCCTGCGTGGGGCTGGACACGGCCGAAACGCCACGCTCTGTTTCATTCTGTGGCCATGCGATTCTCAAGGACGAGCTCATGCTGGTACCTGACGCCCGAGAGGACGAGCGTTTCCACGACAACCCTTTAGTTACCGGGGAGCCGAACATCCGGTTCTACGCCGGTTATCCGCTGACCGTACCCAGCGGCAACAAGATGGGCACCTTGTGCCTGATCGACACCAAACCCCGCGATCTCGACGAAGAGGAGCGCGCCCTGCTGCGCGATCTGGCCGGCATGGCCGAGCAAGAGCTGACGGCCGTGCAGATGGCGAGCATGGACGAGCTGACGCTGCTGTCCAACCGTCGCGGCTTCAAGATGCTGGCCCAGCACGCTCTGGACGCCTGCGCACGCCTGCAAAAACCGGCGACGCTGCTGTTTTTCGATCTCAATGACTTCAAGCAGATCAACGACCTTTATGGGCACGCCGAGGGCGACAGCGCGCTGAAGAATTTCGCCGATGTGCTGCGCATCGCCTTTCGCGAGAGCGATGTGGTGGGACGGCTGGGCGGCGATGAATTCGTGGCGCTGCTGACCGGTTCAAGCCATGTCGAAACCACGGCGATCATGGCGCGACTCAAGGAAATTCTCGAAGAGCGCAATGCCACTTTGCACCGCGGTTATGCGATTCGCTTCAGCGTCGGCCAGATCGAATACAACCCGCAGCGCCATGACACCGTGGACAAGTTACTGGCGGATGCGGATGCAGCGATGTATGAGCACAAGCAAGCCTTGAAGCGTTGTTGATTCTGGCCTTATCGCCAGCAGGCTGGCTCCCACAGAAAAAGACGATGTTAACGAAATCGCAGGCATGAAAAAGCCCGCCTGAATAGGCGGGCTTTTTATCGGCAGCGCGAAGATTACTCTTCGATGTTGCCCATGGCGGTGGTGTTGAAGCCGCCGTCCACGTACATGATTTCACCGCTGATGCCCGACGCCAGGTCGGAGCACAGGAAGGCGCCGGCGTTGCCGACTTCTTCGATGGTGACGTTGCGGCGCAGCGGAGTTTGCGCTTCGTTGGCGGCCAGCATCTTGCGGAAGTTCTTGATGCCGGAAGCGGCCAGGGTGCGGATCGGGCCAGCCGATACGCAGTTGACGCGGGTGCCGTCCGGGCCCAGGGAACCGGCCAGGTAACGTACGCCGGCTTCCAGCGAAGCCTTGGCCATGCCCATCACGTTGTAGTTCGGCATGGTGCGCTCGGCGCCCAGGTACGACAGGGTCAGCAGGCTGCCGTTGCGGCCTTTCATCATTTCACGGCCAGCTTTGGCCAGGGCCACGAAGCTGTAGGCGCTGATGTCGTGAGCGATGCGGAAGCCTTCACGGGTGGTGGCTTCGGTGAAGTCGCCGTCCAGTTGGTCGCCCGGGGCGAAGCCGACGGAGTGCACGATGCAGTCCAGGCCGTCCCACTTCTTGCTCAGTTCTTCGAAGACCTTGGCGATTTCTTCATCGCTGGCCACGTCGCACGGGAAGCACAGCTCAGGGCTCGAACCCCAGCCCTGTGCGAACTCTTCTACGCGACCTTTCAGTTTGTCGTTCTGATAAGTGAAGGCAAGCTCAGCGCCCTCGCGATGCATGGCGGCAGCGATGCCGGATGCGATGGACAGCTTGCTGGCGACACCGACGATCAGTACGCGCTTACCGGCGAGAAAACCCATGTGTTGCTCCTCTTTCAGGTTATTGCGCAGTGGCTGGTGCCAGGAAAGCGGCCTCCAGCAACTGCTGTGTATACGGATGTTGGGGGGCGGCAAAGATACTTTGCGCGTCTCCCTGTTCGACCACTTGGCCATGCTTGACCACCATCAGCTGGTGGCTCAGCGCTTTGACGACAGCCAGGTCATGGCTGATGAACAAATACGTCAGGTTGTACTTGGCTTGCAGTGAACGCAACAGCTCCACCACTTGCCGCTGCACCGTCCGGTCGAGCGCCGAAGTCGGCTCGTCCAGCAGGATCAGCGCCGGTTTGAGCACCAAGGCCCGGGCTATGGCAATTCGCTGCCGTTGCCCACCGGAAAATTCGTGGGGGTAGCGGTGCCGGGTTTCCGGATCCAGACCTACCTCCTTCAATGCCGCAATAATCGCCGCTTCCTGCTCGGCGGCGGTGCCCATCTTGTGGATCCGCAGGCCTTCGCCAACGATGTCATTCACGCACATCCGCGGGCTCAGGCTGCCAAACGGATCCTGAAACACCACCTGCATCTCCCGGCGCAGCGGCCGGACTTCGCTTTGCGTCAGGCAGTCTAGCTGCTTGCCCTCAAAACGGATCGCACCTTTGCTGCCGATCAACCGCAGGATCGCCAGACCCAGGGTGGATTTGCCGGAACCGCTTTCCCCCACGATCCCCAGAGTCTGACCCTGAGGCAGGCTGAAATTGATGCCGTCCACTGCCTTGACGTGATCCACCGTGCGCTTGAGCAGGCCTTTCTTGATCGGGAACCAGACTTTCAGATCCTCGACTTCAAGCAGCGGCGCCCCGATTTTATTGCTCGCCGGGCCTCCGCTGGGCTCCGCGCCAAGCAGTTCCCGAGTGTACGGATGCTGCGGCGAACGGAACAGCTCTTCGCACGATGCCTGTTCGACGATGCAACCGCGCTGCATGACACATACACGATGCGCAATTCTTCGCACGAGGTTCAAATCGTGACTGATCAGTAACAGCGCCATGCCCAATCGGGCCTGCAATTCCTTGAGCAGGTCGAGGATTTTCAGCTGAACGGTCACGTCCAGCGCAGTGGTCGGTTCGTCGGCAATCAGCAGTTCCGGCTCGTTGGCCAAGGCCATGGCGATCATCACCCGCTGGCGCTGGCCGCCGGACAATTCGTGGGGCAGGGCCTTGAGGCGCTTGTGCGGCTCGGGGATGCCGACCATCTCCAGCAACTCCAGCGTGCGCTTGGTCGCGACCTTGCCGGTCAGGCCCTTGTGGATGCCCAGCACCTCGTTGATCTGCTTCTCGATCGAGTGCAGCGGGTTGAGCGAGGTCATCGGCTCCTGAAAGATCATCGCGATCCGGTTGCCACGAATGTGACGGATGGTCTTTTCGCCCAGCTCCAGCAGGTTTTGCCCGGAATAATTGATGCTGCCGGCCGGATGCCGCGCCAGCGGATAGGGCAGCAGGCGCAGGATCGAATGCGCCGTCACCGACTTGCCCGAGCCTGACTCGCCGACCAGCGCCAGGGTTTCGCCGCGCTTGATGTCGAAACTCACGCCTTCGACCACCCGTTGCACGCGCTCACCGATGCCGAACTCGACGGCCAGGTCGCGGATTTCGATCAGATTGTCCTGATTCATGTCACTTCCTCGGGTCGAAGGCATCGCGAGCGGACTCGCCGATGAACACCAGCAAACTCAACATCAGCGCCAGCACCGCAAACGCGCTCATGCCCAGCCACGGCGCCTGCAGGTTGGATTTGCCCTGAGCCACCAACTCACCCAGCGACGGACTGCCGGCCGGCAAGCCGAAACCGAGGAAGTCCAGGGCGGTGAGGGTGCCGATGGCGCCGGTCAGGATGAACGGCATGAAAGTCATGGTCGAAACCATCGCGTTAGGCAGGATGTGGCGGAACATGATCGCGCCATTCTGCATGCCCAGCGCTCTGGCTGCGCGCACGTATTCGAGGTTGCGCCCGCGCAGGAACTCGGCGCGCACCACGTCCACCAGGCTCATCCACGAGAACAGCAGCATGATTCCCAGCAGCCACCAGAAGTTCGGCTGGACGAAACTGGCGAGGATGATCAGCAAGTACAACACTGGCAAGCCCGACCAGATCTCCAGAAAGCGCTGGCCGGCCAGATCGACCCAGCCGCCGTAGAAACCCTGCAAGGCGCCGGCAATGACGCCGATAATCGAGCTGAGCACGGTCAGGGTCAGGGCGAACAGCACGGAGATACGGAAGCCGTAGATCACCCGCGCCAGCACATCGCGGCCCTGATCGTCGGTACCCAGCAGGTTGTCCGCCGATGGCGGGGCGGGGGCCGGGACTTTCAGGTCGTAGTTGATGCTCTGGTAGCTGAACGGAATCGGCGCCCACAGCACCCACGCGTCCTTGGCCTTGAGCAGCTCGCGGATGTACGGGCTCTTGTAGTTGGCTTCCAGCGGAAATTCGCCGCCGAAGGTGGTTTCCGGGTAGCGCTTGATCGCCGGGAAATACCAGTTGTTGTCGTAATGCACCACCAGCGGCTTGTCGTTGGCGATCAGCTCGGCGCCGAGGCTCAGGCCGAACAGGATCAGAAACAGCCACAGCGACCACCAGCCACGCTTGTTGGCCTTGAACAGTTCGAAGCGCCGGCGGTTGAGAGGGGACAGGTTCATCTCAATGCTCCCGGCTGGCAAAGTCGATGCGCGGATCGACAAGGGTGTAGGTGAGGTCGCCGATCAGTTTCACCACCAGCCCCAGCAGGGTGAAGATGAACAGGGTGCCGAACACCACCGGGTAATCGCGGTTGATCGCCGCTTCGAAGCTCATCAGGCCGAGGCCGTCGAGGGAGAAGATCACTTCCACCAGTAGGGAACCTGTGAAGAAGATGCCGATGAACGCCGACGGAAACCCGGCAATCACCAGCAGCATCGCATTGCGGAACACATGGCCGTAGAGCACGCGGTGGCGGGTCAGGCCCTTGGCCTTGGCGGTGACCACGTATTGCTTGTTGATCTCGTCAAGGAAGCTGTTTTTGGTCAGCAGGGTCATGGTCGCGAAGTTGCCGATCACCAGCGCCGTCACTGGCAGCGCCAGGTGCCAGAAGTAATCGAGAACCTTGCCGCCCAGGCTCAGCTCATCGAAGTTGTTCGAGGTCAGTCCGCGTAAAGGAAACCAGTCCAGGTAACTGCCGCCGGCAAACACCACGATCAGCAGAATCGCAAACAGGAATGCCGGGATCGCATAACCGACGATGATCGCCGAACTGGTCCAGACGTCGAAATGGCTGCCGTGCCGCGTGGCCTTGGCGATCCCCAGCGGAATCGACACCAGGTACATGATCAGCGTGCTCCACAGCCCGAGGGAAATCGACACCGGCATCTTCTCCTTGATCAGGTCGATGACCTTGGCGTCGCGGAAGAAGCTGTCGCCGAAATCCAGCCGGGCGTAGTTCTTGACCATGATCCACAGACGTTCCGGGGCCGACTTGTCGAATCCGTACATCTTCTCGATTTCCTTGATCAGCGCCGGGTCAAGGCCCTGCGCGCCGCGATAGGAGGAGCCGGCCACCGACACCTCGGCACCGCCGCCGGCGATGCGGCTGGTGGCGCCTTCGAAGCCTTCGAGCTTGGCGATCATCTGTTCCACCGGCCCGCCGGGCGCGGCCTGGATGATCACGAAGTTGATCAGCAGAATGCCGAACAGGGTCGGGATGATCAGCAGCAGTCGCCGAAAAATGTACGCCAGCATCTGATTACTCCGTGCCCACAGGGTCGGCTTGCAGTTGGGTTTCGACTTCTACCGCCGGCTTCGCATCGGGCTTGACCCACCAAGTGTTAATGCCGATGTCGTATTTGGGGGAGACTTTCGGGTGGCCGATGTGGTTCCAGTACGCCACGCGCCAGGTCTTGATGTGCCAGTTGGGGATCACGTAGTAGCCCCATTGCAGCACACGGTCGAGGGCGCGGGCGTGGGCCACCAGGCTTTTGCGCGAATCGGCGTTGATCAGGTTCTCCACCAGGTGATCGACCACCGGGTCCTTGAGGCCGATCGAATTTCGGCTGCTGGACTTGTCGGCGGCGGCGCTCATCCAGAATTCGCGCTGCTCGTTGCCGGGCGAGTTGGACTGCGGAAAGCTGCCGACCATCATGTCGAAGTCTCGCGAGCGCACGCGATTGACGTACTGCGAGACGTCGACGCGGCGGATCACCAGGTCGATGCCGAGGTCGCTGAGGTTGCGCTTGAACGGCAACAACACGCGTTCGAATTCGGTCTGCGCCAGGAGGAATTCGATGACCACCGGTTTGCCGGTCGCGTCGACCATTTTGTCGTCGACGATTTTCCAGCCAGCCTCTTGCAGCAACTGATACGCCTCGCGCTGTTGCGTGCGGATCATGCCGCTGGCGTCGGTTTTCGGATTTTCGAAGGCTTCGCTGAACACCTGCGCCGGCAGCTGGCTGCGGAACGGATCGAGGATCGCCACCTGTTCTGCATCAGGCAGGCCGGTGGCGGCCATTTCCGAGTTTTCAAAATAACTGCGGGTGCGCGCATAAGCGCCGTTGAACAGTTGCTTGTTGGTCCATTCGAAGTCGAACAGCAGGCCGAGGGCCTGGCGTACCCGCACGTCCTGAAACACCGGACGGCGCAAATTGAAGACGAAGCCCTGCATGCCGGTCGGATTGCTGTTGGCAATCTGTTCCTTGATCAGCCGCCCTTCGGTCACTGCCGGCACGTTGTAGGCGTTGGCCCAGTTTTTCGCGGCCATTTCCAGCCAGTAATCGAACTGCCCGGCTTTCAACGCTTCCAGCGCGACGGTGTTGTCGCGGTAATAGTCGGTGGTCATTACGTCGAAGTTGTAGAAACCGCGATTGACCGGCAGATCCTTGCCCCAATAGTCCTTGACCCGCTCGTAACGCACCGAACGCCCGGCCTTCACTTGCGTAACCTTGTACGGGCCGCTGCCCAGCGGGATTTCCAGGTTGCCCTTGTTGAAATCACGCTCGGCCCACCAGTGTTTCGGCAGCACCGGCAACTGACCGAGGATCAGCGGCAGTTCGCGGTTGTTGGTGTGCTTGAACTTGAACAGCACCTTGAGCGGGTCTTCGGCGATCACTTCCTCGACGTCGGCGTAGTAGCCGCGATACATCGGCGCGCCTTCCTTGGTCAGGGTCTGGAAGCTGAATACCACATCGTCGGCGCGTACCGGGTGGCCGTCGTGAAACTTCGCTTCGGGACGCAGGTAGAAGCGCACCCAGCTGTTGTCCGGGGCCTTTTCGATCTTGCTGGCGATCAGGCCGTATTCGGTGAATGGCTCGTCCAGACCCTGTTTGGCCAGGGTGTCGTAGATCAGGCCGATATCGTCCGCCGGCACGCCTTTGCTGATGAACGGATTGAGGCTGTCGAAGCCGCCGAAGCCGGCCTGGCGGAAGATCCCGCCCTTGGGCGCGTCAGGGTTTACATAGTCGAAGTGCTTGAAGTCGGCGGGGTACTTCGGCGGCTCGTTGTACAGGGTCACGGCGTGTTGCGGGGCGGCCAAGGCCAGCCCGGTGAACAACAGACCGCTGGCCTGCACGAGCAGGGCGCGGATAGGCTTCATCGATCTTTCTCCGAAGATTTCAGCCACCACGCGCTCAGGCCCAGGGTGTAGGGCGGCGTGGTGACGAAGGCGAACCGGTTGCGGTACGCCAGACGGTGATAATTGAGGTACCAGTTGGGAATGCTGTAGTGCTGCCAGAGCAGCACGCGGTCCAGCGCCTTGCCGGCGGCGACCTGTTCATCGCGGGTGCGGGCGGCGAGCAGTTGCTCGAGCAGATGATCGACCACCGGGTTGGCGATGCCCGCGTAATTCTTGCTGCCCTTGACCCCGACCTGGCTGGAGTGGAAGTACTGCCACTGTTCCAGCCCCGGGCTGAGGGTCTGGTTGAGGGTCATCAGGATCATGTCGAAATCGAACTGATCCAGACGCTGTTTGTACTGGGCACGATCCACGGTGCGCAGGCGCGCGTCGATGCCGATGCTGTTGAGGTTTTCAATGTACGGCTGGAGGATCCGCTCCAGGTTCGGATTGACCAGCAGCAGCTCGAAACGCAGCGGCTGGCCGGCGGTGTTCTGCAAGCGCTGGCCATTGAGCTTCCAGCCGGCCTCGGCCAGCAGCGCCAGGGCTTTGCGCATTGTTTCCCGAGGGATGCCGCGACCGTCGGTCTGCGGCAGCGTGAACGGTTCGGTGAAGAGGCGCGCCGGCAGTTGATCCTTGTACGGCTTGAGCATCAGCCATTCATGGCCGACCGGCAGGCCGACGGCGCTGAACTCGCTGTTGGGGTAGTAGCTGGTGGTGCGCTTGTAGGCATCGCTGAACAGCGCGCGGTTGGTCCATTCGAAGTCGAACATCAGGCCGAGGGCTTCGCGGGTCTTGACGTCAGCGAAGGTCGCGCGCCGGGTGTTCATGAACAAGCCCTGGCTCTGGGTCGGGATCTGGTGCGGGATCTGCGCCTTTATCACGTCGCCGCGACGGATCGCCGGGAAGTTGTAACCGTTGGCCCAGTTCTTCGCCTGATGCTCGATATAAATGTCGAACTCGCCGGCCTTGAATGCTTCGAAGGCCACATCGCTGTCGCGGTAGAACTCGACTTCCATGCGATCGAAGTTGTATTTGCCGCGGTTGACTGGCAGGTCCTTGCCCCAGTAGTCCTTGACCCGCTCGAAAATCAACTGCCGCCCCGGCGTGACCGAGGTGATGCGGTACGGCCCGCTGCCCAGCGGCGGCTCGAAGGTGGTGGCCTTGAAGTCGCGACCTTTCCAGTAATGCTGGGGCAGTACCGGCAACTCACCCAGACGCAGGATCAGCAACGGATTGCCGCTGCGCTTGAGTACAAAGCGGATGCGCTGCGGGTTGAGGATATCAACCCGCAGCACTTCCTGAAGGGCGGTGCGGTACAGCGGATGACCTTCCTTGAGCAGCAGGCGATAGGAGAACGCCACGTCGTACGCGGTAATCGGCGTGCCGTCGTGGAAGCGCGCTTGCGGGCGCAGATTGAACACCACCCAGCTGCGATCTTCGCTGTACTCCACCGATTGGGCGATCAAGCCGTAACTGGACGCCGGTTCGTCACCGGACGGTGCGTATTGCCCAGTGCCGACCATCAGCGGCTCGTTCAGCTCGTTGATGCCGTATTGCAGGAAATTCGCCGTGGTGACCGGGCTGGTGCCCTTGAAGGTGTAGGGGTTGAGCGTATCGAAGGTGCCAAACGCCATCACCCGCAAGGTGCCGCCCTTGGGCGCTTGCGGGTTGACCCAGTCGAAGTGGGTAAATCTGGCCGGGTACTTGAGCGTGCCGAACTGCGCATAACCGTGGCTTTCGGTGATCGCCGCGCTGACGGGGGAGCTCAAGGCCAGGCTGATCAGGAGCAGGAGGAGGGGACGCTTCAAGTCAGATCCGATCCAGGCGGCTTGGGCTTTGTGGGCCGTACAGTAACAGCTTGTATGGACAGGAAAAAGACAGGTGCTTAATGCGCGGTTAATTGTGGGGGCTGTCTGCGCCGATCTATGGAAATATCAAAAAAATGACAGGCGAAAAAAAGCCCCTGAAATTCAGGGGCTCTTTGTCAGTGCGGCTGGTAGACCGTGAGCATCTGCCCAGGCTTGAGCGCCTTGCCGGCGCCCGGATTCCAGCGCTTGAGATGTTGCATCTCGACGTTGAAGCGCTTGGCCACGACGTACAGCGTGTCGCCACGTTTGACCTTGTATTGGGTCTGCTGCTTGCTGTCGTCCTGGGCTTTAGCTTTGCTGCTGGTCTTGCTGTTGGCAGCGACGACCGTATTGATGCGTCCGCCACTCTTGCGGGTAGGCGTGCGCTGGGTAGTGTCGCGCATGACCAGGGTCTGGCCGACCTTGAGGTTCTTGCCGGTCAGCTTGTTCCAGCGTTGCAGGTCCTTGACCTCGACCTTGTTGGCCTTGGCGATGGAACCGAGGTTGTCGCCACGCTTGACCCGATAAGCGCGCTTGGCCTGTGCGATCTCGCTCGGATCGGCGCCTTCGAACACCGGTTTCAGCGAACGCGGGCTGATCAGCTCTTCAGGACGCATGGTCTGCAGGCTGGCGGTCAGCAGTTGCGCCTTCGAGGTCGGCACCAGCAGGTGCTGCGGGCCGTCGATGGTGGTGCGCTGCTTGAACGCCGGGTTGAGCTGGAACAGCTCGTCTTCGTCGATGTTGGCCACCGCTGCGACCTTGGACAGGTCCATGCGCTGGTTGATTTCGACGACCTGGAAATACGGTTCGTTGGCGATCGGGTTGAGGTTTACGCCATAAGCTTCAGGCGTTAGTACCACTTGCGAGAGCGCCAGCAGTTTCGGCACGTAAGCCTGGGTTTCCGCCGGCAGAGGCAGGTTCCAGTAGTCGGTCGGCAGGCCGAGCTTTTCGTTGCGCTCGATAGCGCGGCTGACCGTGCCTTCACCGGCGTTGTACGCGGCCAGGGCCAGCAGCCAGTCACCGTTGAACATGTCGTGCAGGCGGGTCAGGTAGTCCATCGCTGCCGTGGTCGACGCGGTGATGTCGCGACGGCCATCGTAGAAACGGGTCTGGCGCAGGTTGAAGTAGCGCCCGGTGGACGGGATGAACTGCCAGAGGCCCACCGCGTCGGCCCGGGAATAGGCCATCGGGTTGTAGGCGCTTTCGATGACCGGCAGCAGCGCCAGCTCCAGCGGCATGTTGCGTTCTTCGAGGCGCTCGACGATGTAATGAATGTAGAGGCTGCCGCGTTCGCCGGCGTTCTCGAGGAAGGAAGGGTTACTGGCGAACCACAGGCGCTGTTGCTCGATGCGCGGGTTCACGCCCAGACCTTCCTGCAGCTGGAAACCACTGCGCATGCGCTCCCAGATGTCCTGAGGCACCTGCGGGCTGGGCTTTTCGGACAACCAGATAGGCTTCTGCTTGGCTCGCGCAGCAATGTTCGGCGTATGTGTCGCTTCAGTCTGCGGAGCATGGCTGGAACAGCCCGCCAGTGTGGCGGACACAGCCACCGCGATGGCTTGCGCCAGGCGGGTCAAAGCATCTGAATTGACGGACTTACGTATGGATGACGACATTGGCTGGAAGTAAGTTCCGGGCAAAAATGTCGGGCGATTCTAGAAAGCGCACCCCCTGCGGTCAACCATTCAGAATTTTTGTACCAGGCAGGGAGCTACTTAGAACGTATCTTTCCATGCCCGCAGAGCCGCAAAAACCTCACTCGGCGCCCGGTTTTGAGGTCCGTTCCGTTCGTCCACTTTTTGTGTAACTAATATTTCACCGGTGCGCAAAAAGGGGTTTGTGAGCTTTTCCAGCGCGAGAGTCGAGGGCAGGGTCATCACACCGTTGTCACGTTGCTGGCTGACTTTTTCCAGACGGGCGGCGATGTCCCGGTTGCCCGGCTCCACGGCGGCGGCAAATTTCAGGTTGCTCAGGGTGTATTCGTGGGTGCAGTAGACCAGCGTGTCTTCCGGCAGCGCCGCCAGACGGCTCAACGACTGGTGCATCTGTTGCGGCGTGCCTTCGAACAGGCGGCCGCAGCCGGCAGCGAACAGGGTGTCGCCACAGAACAGCAGGCCATGATGGTAGTAGGCGATGTGTCCCAGGGTGTGGCCAGGCACGCCGTAGACGTCGAAGTCCCAGCCAAGCACGCGCACCGTGTCGTTGTCCTTGAGGGCCACGTCACGCCCCGGGATGCTTTCGCTGGCCGGTCCGTAGACCGTGGCGCCGGTGGCTTTTTTCAGCGTCTCGACGCCGCCGACATGGTCGTGGTGATGGTGCGTGATGAGGATGTCGCCGAGCACCCAGCCCGGATGCGCGTCGAGCCACGCCTGCACGGGGGCGGCATCCCCCGGATCGACCACTGCGCAACGCTGGGTGGCATGATCCTGTAACAACCAGATGTAGTTGTCGGTGAAGGCGGGCAGGGCACTGATCTGTATCATCGTCGAATTCGCCAAGCGGGTAACATTGGCGCATCTTAGAGGTTCCTGGCGTGTTGGAGAATGCAATGATCGATAAAGCGTTCGCTCAGGCCGATCCTGACTGGCTCGCGCTGATCGGTGCAGCCCGTGAATGGCTGTCCGGCCCCCTCGGGCAATTTCTGCTGGACGAAGAACGGCGCATGCTCGAAGACGAGCTGGGCCGGTTCTTCGGCGGCTATCTGGTGCATTACGGCCCGTCCGCCGAAACACCGCCGTCGGCGCCGCAGGTGCAGCGCAACGTGCGGCTTGGCGCGCCGTTGCCGGGCGTGGAGATCGTCTGCGAAGAACAGGCCTGGCCGTTGAGCGAGCACGCCGCCGACGTGGTGGTGTTGCAGCACGGCCTGGATTTCTGCCTGTCGCCCCACGGACTTTTGCGCGAAGCGGCCAGCAGCGTGCGCCCCGGCGGGCATCTGCTGATCGTCGGCATCAACCCCTGGAGTACCTGGGGGCTGCGCCATGTATTCGCCCATGACGCTTTGCGTCAGGCGCGCTGCATCTCGCCGTCACGGGTGGCGGACTGGCTCAACCTGCTGGGCTTCGCGCTGGAGAAACGCCGCTTCGGGTGCTATCGTCCGCCGCTCGCGTCACCCAAGTGGCAGGCCCGTCTGGCCGGCTGGGAACGCAAGGCTGGCGACTGGCAACTGTCGGGCGGCGGCTTCTATCTGCTGGTTGCGCGCAAGATCGTGGTCGGCCTGCGTCCGGTGCGTCAGGAACGCCGCGAGCCGATGGGCAAGCTGATTCCGCTGCCGATGGCCAAGGTCAACCGCCGGCGCGTCGAACCGTAAACCTTCTTTTATTTATGGCCGGGTGTATCCCGGCCTCGGCCATTGTCGATCCGTGATCGGCGAGGCCACGTATTTTTCTGGAAAGACTGGCATGAGCGAAAGCGTCGATAGCGTAGAACTGTTCACTGACGGCGCCTGCAAGGGCAACCCCGGCCCGGGCGGCTGGGGCGCCCTGTTGGTGTGCAAGGGCGTTGAAAAGGAACTGTGGGGCGGCGAAGCCAACACCACCAACAACCGCATGGAGCTGCTTGGCGCAATTCGCGGCCTGGAAGCCCTCAAGCGTCCGTGCGAAGTGCTGCTGGTGACCGACTCGCAATATGTGATGAAAGGCATCAACGAGTGGATGGCCAACTGGAAAAAGCGCGGCTGGAAAACCGCCGCCAAGGAGCCAGTGAAAAACGCCGACCTGTGGAAAGAGCTCGACGAGCAGGTCAACCGCCACAAGGTCACCTGGAAATGGGTCCGCGGTCACATCGGCCACCACGGCAACGAACGCGCCGACCAGTTGGCCAACCGTGGGGTGGATGAGGTTCGCGGTTACAAGCAGAGCTGAATCCTTCCCACTGAAACACTCCCGGCGAGCGTGTTAACATCGCCGCTTTTGCACGATTGACCCCCGTTGAGAGCTGAACACTGATGGCCACCAGATCCGTTGTACTCGATACCGAAACCACCGGCATGCCGGTGACCGACGGCCACCGGATTATCGAAATCGGTTGTGTCGAGCTGATCGGTCGACGCCTGACGGGTCGGCACTTTCACGTTTACCTGCAACCGGATCGCGAGAGTGATGAAGGCGCGATTGCCGTTCACGGCATCACCAACGAATTCCTGGTCGGCAAGCCGCGTTTCGCCGAAGTGGCCGACGAGTTTTTCGAGTTCATCAACGGCGCGCAGCTGATCATCCATAACGCGGCGTTCGACGTTGGCTTCATCAACAACGAATTCGCCCTGATGGGCCAGCAGGATCGCGCGGACATCACGCAGCACTGCACGATCCTCGACACCCTGATGATGGCCCGGGAACGTCACCCGGGTCAGCGCAATAGCCTCGATGCCTTGTGCAAACGCTACGGCGTCGACAACTCCGGCCGTGAGCTGCACGGCGCATTGCTCGACTCGGAGATTCTCGCCGACGTCTACCTGACCATGACCGGTGGCCAGACCAGCCTGTCCCTGGCCGGCAACGCCTCCGATGGCAACGGAACCGGCAATGGTGCGGACAACTCCGCCACCGAAATCCGTCGTCTGCCGGCAGATCGTCAGCCGGGGCGAATCATTCGCGCTACCGAGGCCGAGCTGGCCGAACACCAGGTGCGTCTGGAAATCATCGCCAAGTCGGCCGGCGCCCCGGCGCTGTGGACCCAGCTGCTGGAAGCCGAAGCCCAGGCGTAAGACAAAAAAGGATCGTCCGGACACTCAAGCCGTGTCCGGACGATCCTTTGTTTTTGGCAGTACTGACAACTGGCCACCCTCGCCACATCGGCTCCGACCCTCTACCCTGAGGACATTGGCAGATCACTCTCCGCCGCCTCAGGACACTGAGCCCCATGTACAAAGATCTGAAGTTCCCGGTATTGATCGTCCACCGCGACATCAAGGCCGACACGGTTGCCGGTGACCGCATCCGCGGAATCGCCCGAGAGCTGGAGCTGGAAGGTTTCAGTATCGTTTCGGCCACGGACTACACCGAAGGCCGGCTGGTGGCGTCAACCCACCATGGTCTGGCGTGCATGCTGATCGCCGCCGAAGACGCCAGCACCAACTCCCACCTGTTGCAGAACATGGCCGAACTGATCGGTCTGGCCCGGGTGCGGGCGCCGGATCTGCCGATCTTTGCCCTTGGCGAGCAAGTCACCCTGGAAAACGCCCCGGCCGATGCCATGGCCGAGCTCAACCAGTTGCGCGGCATTCTCTACCTGTTCGAAGACACCGTGCCGTTTCTCGCCCGGCAAGTGGCGCGGGCCGCACGCAAATACCTGGACGGCCTGTTGCCGCCATTCTTCAAGGCGCTGGTGCAGCACACCGCCGACTCCAATTATTCCTGGCACACCCCCGGTCATGGCGGTGGTGTGGCGTATCACAAGAGTCCGGTGGGGCAGGCGTTTCACCAGTTCTTCGGGGAAAACACCCTGCGCTCCGATTTATCGGTGTCGGTGCCGGAGCTGGGTTCCTTGCTCGACCACACCGGGCCACTCGCCGAGGCGGAAGCGCGAGCCGCGCGCAATTTCGGCGCCGATCACACCTTTTTCGTGATCAATGGCACCTCGACCGCCAACAAGATCGTCTGGCATTCGATGGTCGGGCGCGATGATCTGGTGCTGGTGGATCGCAACTGTCACAAGTCGGTGTTGCACGCGATCATCATGACCGGCGCGATTCCACTGTACCTGTGCCCGGAGCGCAATGAGCTGGGGATCATTGGTCCGATTCCGCTCAGTGAATTCAGTCGCGAATCGATTCAGGCCAAGATCGATGCCAGCCCGCTGACCAAGGGCCGCGAGCCGAAAGTCAAACTGGCGGTGATCACCAACTCGACCTACGACGGCCTCTGTTACAACGCCGAGCTGATCAAGCAGAGTCTGGGCAACAGCGTCGAAGTCCTGCATTTCGACGAAGCCTGGTACGCCTATGCGGCGTTTCACGAATTCTTTGCCGGCCGTTACGGCATGGCCACCTCGCGCAGCGAGGACAGTCCGCTGGTGTTCACCACCCATTCCACCCACAAGCTGCTGGCGGCGTTCAGTCAGGCTTCGATGATTCATGTGCAGGACGGCGGCGCGCGGCAATTGGATCGCGACCGGTTCAACGAAGCGTTCATGATGCACATTTCGACGTCGCCGCAGTACAGCATCATCGCCTCGCTGGACGTGGCGTCGGCGATGATGGAAGGACCGGCCGGCCGCTCGCTGCTACAGGAAACCTTCGACGAAGCCCTGAGTTTTCGCCGGGCGCTGGCCAATCTGCGTCAGCACATCGCCGCTGACGATTGGTGGTTCTCGATCTGGCAGCCACCGGGCGTCGAAGGCATCGACCGGGTGCAGACCGAGGACTGGCTGCTGCAACCGGATGCGGACTGGCACGGGTTCGGCGAGGTCAGCGACGACTACGTGCTGCTCGACCCGATCAAGGTCACCTTGGTCATGCCGGGCCTGACCGCCGGGGGCGCTTTGAGCGACAAGGGCATTCCTGCGGCAGTGGTCAGCCGTTTCCTTTGGGAGCGCGGGCTGGTGGTGGAGAAAACCGGCCTGTATTCATTTCTGGTGCTGTTCTCCATGGGCATCACCAAAGGCAAGTGGAGCACGCTGTTGACCGAACTGCTGGAGTTCAAGCGCAGCTACGACGCCAACGTCAGCCTCGATACCTGCCTCAAGTGCGTCGCCCAGGAAGATCCTGTGCGCTATCGCGGCATGGGCCTGCGCGATCTGTGCGATCAGCTCCACGCCTGCTATCGCAGCAACGCCACCGCCAAACACCTCAAACGCATGTACACCGTGCTGCCGGAAATCGCCATGAAACCGGCCCATGCTTACGACCAACTGGTGCGCGGCGAGGTCGAGGCGGTGCCGATCGACGAGCTGGAAGGTCGGGTGGCGGCGGTGATGCTGGTGCCATACCCGCCGGGGATTCCGCTGATCATGCCAGGCGAACGCTTTACCGAATCCACGCGCTCGATCATCGAATACCTCAGGTTTGCCCGCACGTTCGACGCAACGTTTCCGGGCTTCGTGGTCGATGTGCACGGTCTGCAACATGAAGATGAGGGCAATGGGCGGCAATACACCGTCGATTGCGTCAAGGAGTGAGGGCTTTTCCGAGTATGCAACCGGTCATGAATCCGAAATACCCGGGGCTGTCGGTGCGGGTCGCCGACGAGGGTTTCGCCGAATATATCTGGGGCAGCGATTTCAGTTTCGAGGTGGCCGCCTACGGCGCGGCAGAAATCGGCAAGCCTGTGGCGCAATGGGCCGTGACCGCCATCGTGCCGTATCGCAAGTGCTACGGCATCGATCCGGAGGAGTTCAGCAGTTTTCGCGACGCCGCCGACAGCGCGATCTTCATGGCGTATCTGGAGGACGAGCCGGTCGGTCATCTGGTGATCAGCACCAACTGGAACGGCTTCGCCCATATCGATGAACTGGCGGTGCACGCCCCGGCGCGGCGCCATGGTGTGGCCAAGGCCTTGCTCGACGTGGCGCAGTTCTGGAGCCGCAAGAAAAAGCTGCCGGGAATCATGCTGGAAACCCAGAACAACAACCTCGGCGCCTGCCGTCTGTATGAGCGTTGTGGCTATGTGATCGGCGGCATCGACCACCTGCGCTATCGCGGCATCGATCCGAACACCGCCGAAGTGGCGTTGTTCTGGTATCGATTGTTCGATAACCCGCTGGAACATCCGATCAGTTCGCCAGCATCGCCTCGGCTTGTTCCGTGACGATCCCGAGCAGCGTCTGAATCGCCGCTGACGGCGTGGCGTGTTTGAAGGTCAGGGCATAGAGGCTGACTGGTACCGCCGGCGACAGCGGGCAAACATCGAGACCGCCCGCCCGTGCACCGAGGGCGGTGAACGGGTCGACGATCGCCAGGCCTTCGCCGGCCTCGACCATGCTGCGCATCATCTGGTGGGTCTGCACCCGGGTCTGGATGGTCGGCGCCGGGCGCAGGGCCTGAAGCTTGTTTTCCAGGGCCGGGCTCAACGGGTCCTGACCTTCGAGGCCGACCATCGCCTGACCGGCCAGATCCTGCAGGGAAATGTACTTCTGCTTCGGTTGCAGCCAGCCGTGGGGCGCGAGCAACTGCAATTTGCCTTGGGCCAGCGGCTGGCAATCAATGTCGGGATGTTGTGGGTCGTGCAGGCTCAGGCCCAGATCGCTGTCGCGCAGCAACAGGTGGCGGACGATGTCGCGGGTCGGTTCGCTGAGCAGGGTGCAGGGCACGTCGGGCAGGCGTCGGCGCAGGGCGGCGAGACTTTGCGGCAGCAATTGCTGGGCCAGCGGCGGGGTGCCGATGATCCGCAAGGGTGGGGCGAGGTATTGCTTGAGGCTGCTGGCCAGCCGTCGCACCGGCTCCAGCGCTTCATAGATGTGGCCGATCTCGACTTGCAGCGCCCGGGCCTCCGGGGTTGGCTGAAGTCGTCCGCGTACGCTGGCGAACAGCATGAACCCGAGTTGACTCTCGGCTTCGCGCAAACGCTCCTCGACCTCGGGCGCCGCTAGTTGCAGCCATTCGGCGGCGGTGCCCACGTGACCGGTCTGCAAAAGCGCCTGAATCACCTCGATATGACGTAAACGCATGCGTGAAGTCCATGTCCGGCCGTTGGGGTCAGTGGCTGAATCCTACCCCAACTCGGCGCGGATGACTTCTGCTCATAACGATCGGTTATGAAGCGACCGATGGCTCGGGTTCGCGGATCAGGGTGATGCCCGACTGAACCAGCAGAAACTCGTTGTCGTCGATCTTGTTGACGCGGTCGCCAATCGCCAGTTTGTAGGTGGTAACGGGCTCCGTGCCGGTGAAACCGTCTGCCGACGGGTTGGATTCCTGGAACTCATGCACGGAATAAACGCGGCCTTCCGCATCTCTTGCATGGAACTGACCGACGAGTACTGCTGCCATCTGCTTAGAACCTCTGGAGATAAAACGCTTGATTTGCGGCTTGGTAGACCTTCATCGAGCTTGGTAAGTTTTCCTACAGGAAAAAAATAATCCAGACGCGGGAAATAACCTTCGGCGTCTGGTGAAATCGTCACCGGATCATCTATAACTAGTGGCTCCTCCCACGGACAGTCGAGAGTCTTCCAATGAGCAATGTCTATAACGTCGCAGTAGTGGTCGGCAGCCTGCGCAAGGCGTCCATCAACCGCAAGGTCGCCCTGGCGCTGGCGGAACTGGCACCGGCCAATCTCAAGCTGAACATTGTCGAAATTGGCGATCTGCCACTCTACAACGAAGACATCGACGGCGATTCACCGCCGGCAGCCTACAGCACTTTCCGGCAAAAAGTGGGTTCATCCGACGCTCTGCTGTTTGTCACCCCGGAGTACAACCGCTCGGTGCCGGCGCCTTTGAAGAACGCGATCGATGTCGGTTCGCGGCCATATGGCAAGAGTGTCTGGAGCGGCAAACCGGGGGCGGTGATCAGCGTTTCGCCGGGTGCCATCGGCGGTTTCGGTGCCAACCAGCATCTGCGTCAGTCTTTTGTTTTCCTCAACGTGCCTTGCATGCAGCAGCCGGAAGCCTATCTGGGCGGCGCGGGCACGGCGTTCGACGAGGCGGGCAAACTGAACGAGTCGGTGAAGCCGTTCCTGCAAAGTTTCATCAATGCGTTTGGTGAGTGGGTGGCGCAACACAAGAAGTGATCCACTGAATTTTCTGACAAGATATCGACCCTGTGGGAGCGAACCTGCTCGCGAAGGCGGTGTATCAGCTGGCATATCAGTTGAATGACACACCGCAATCGCGAGCAGGTTCGCTCCCACAGGTTTTTGTTGTGGCTTGTTTTCTTAACCTGACTGAAGGCTGTCGCGAATGCTCGCTGCGTCACTGATTTTCCTGCTGACCATTACCCTGGTGATCTGGCAACCCAAAGGCCTCGGGGTCGGCTGGAGTGCAACGTTCGGCGCCATCATTGCGCTGATTTTTGGTGTGGTGCACCTGAGCGATATCCCGCTGGTGTGGCAAATCATCTGGAACGCCACCGGCACGTTCGTGGCGCTGATCATCATCAGTCTGCTGCTCGACGAAGCCGGCTTTTTCGCTTGGGCGGCGTTGCACGTGGCGCGTTGGGGGCGGGGCAGCGGGCGCAAGCTGTTTGCCTTCATGGTGCTGCTCGGCGCACTGGTGTCGGCGCTGTTCGCCAATGACGGCGCGGCGCTGATCCTCACACCAATCGTGATTTCCATGCTGCTGGCCCTGCGTTTTTCCCCGGCGGCGACTTTGGCGTTCGTCATGGGCGCGGGCTTCATTGCCGACACCGCGAGCCTGCCGCTGGTGGTGTCGAACCTGGTGAACATCGTCTCGGCCGACTTTTTCCACATCGGTTTCAACCGCTATGCGGCGGTGATGGTGCCGGTCAACTTCGTCAGCGTCGCGGCCACGCTGGGCATGCTGCTGTGGTTCTTCCGCCGTGATATTCCCAAGAGCTACGACCCGGAACAGCTTGAACACCCGGAAACCGCCATCCACGACAAGGCCACGTTCTACGCCGGTTGGGCGGTGTTGCTGATTCTGTTGATTGGCTGTTTCGCGCTGGAACCGCTGGGCATTCCGATCAGTGCGATCTCGGCGGTGTGCGCGGCCTTGTTGCTGGCGATTGCCGCGCGCGGGCACAAGATCTCCACGCGCAAGGTCATGAAAGAGGCGCCGTGGCAGATCGTGATTTTCTCGCTCGGCATGTACCTGGTGGTCTACGGACTGCGCAATGCCGGGCTCACCGATTATCTGGCCGGGTGGCTCGATGTGTTCGCCGTTCACGGCGTATGGGGTGCGGCGATGGGCACCGGGGTGCTGACGGCCTTGTTGTCATCGATCATGAACAACCTGCCGACGGTGCTGGTCGGCTTGCTGTCGATCGATGCCAGTCAGGCCAGCGGTGTGGTGAAGGAGGCGATGATCTACGCCAACGTGATCGGCAGTGACCTGGGGCCGAAAATCACCCCGATCGGCAGTCTCGCGACCTTGCTCTGGCTGCATGTGCTGGAGCGCAAGAACATCCGGATCGGCTGGGGTTATTACTTCAAGGTCGGGATCGTACTGACGGTGCCGGTGTTGCTGGTGACGCTGGCCGCACTGGCGGTGCGGTTGTCGGTTTAATTCTGCCCCGGCACGTTCGGCCACAGGTCCGACACCAGAAACAGCCGCTCGGCTTCTTCCCATTCGCCCCGGGCGTTTTCGGTCAGGCGCACCATCAGTTGCGCCGGGGCCAGTGGTTCGAGTTCATCGAGCCAGGCCTGCAAATGGCCGTTGCTCCAGGTCTGGTCCGCCGGGTAGTGCGCCGGCGCCAGCCAGGCGTGGCGGGGCAGGGGTTGCCAGCGTCCGGCCGGGCGCTGCGCGACAAACGCCGGCCAGTCTTTCTGATGCAGCCAGCTGCCACGCAAATGCTGCGGGTGGGCACCGCTGGGCGGCACGGACTGACCGGGCCACGGATACAGCAAGTATCCGCCCAGCCACAGTTGCGCGCTGAACGACCTGACATCCAGCGCCGCCAGCACTTCGCGGCTTTCCGGGCGCGCGGAGATCGGCAACTGATGTTCGCTCAAATGCGCCAGTTTGCGATCCAGCCGATCATGACAACCCGGCCCCAGCCACGATGCCGGATCATGACCGTCGCCGTTCTGCGGGCCGAGGTAGAGCTTGATCGCCAGTTCCAGGTGATGCACGCCGTCGCGGTCGCGCAGCAGCATGTCCAGCTCGCCGAGGGTGTGACCTTCACGGCGGATCGGCAGGTTGGCGGCGATCAGTTCGATGCCTGGCGCGTGTTTCACCGCAAATTGCCACAACCGCTCGTAATACAGGCCCAGGCGCCGGGTGCGGGCCTGGGACAGCCAGTGCAGCAGGCCGTAACTGTCGCGGTCGAGCTGGCGCAACCAGTGTTCCAGGCGCTCGGGGTCGCCGACCCAGTCGCTGCCCGCCAGCGGATGGCGCTGCGGCCATGGGGTGGCGGCGAGCATCGGCGGGGCGAGGATCACCCACGCCAGATCGCGCACCTCGGGGTGGCGTAACTGGTGGGGCAGCTGAAGCAAATCGGGAAATAGGATCATCTTGCGAGCATAGCCTCAAACACCGGTGCATCCTCGGGGCTGAAAGGATTTTGTCTATCCGGCGCTTTCGCCCATAATCGTGCTTTTCGCCGTCTCAGTCCCCCGCAGGAGTCCCATGGAGCAATTTCGTAATATCGGCATCATCGGTCGCCTGGGCAGCTCCCAGGTGCTGGATACCGTCCGCCGACTGAAACGCTTCCTGCTCGATCGTCACCTGCACGTGATTCTCGAAGACACCATCGCCGAAGTCCTGCCGGGCCATGGCCTGCAAACTTCGTCACGCAAGATGCTCGGCGAAGTCTGCGACATGGTGATCGTGGTCGGCGGTGACGGCAGCCTGCTCGGCGCCGCGCGGGCCCTGGCCAAGCACAATATTCCGGTGCTCGGGATCAACCGTGGCAGCCTCGGCTTTCTCACCGACATCCGCCCCGACGAACTGGAAATCAAGGTCGCCGAAGTGCTCGACGGCCATTATCTGGTGGAAAACCGCTTCCTGCTGCAGGCCGAAGTCCGTCGTCACGCCGAGGCCATCGGCCAGGGCGATGCGCTGAACGACGTGGTGCTGCACCCGGGCAAATCGACGCGGATGATCGAGTTCGAGCTGTACATCGACGGCCAGTTCGTCTGCAGCCAGAAGGCCGACGGCCTGATCGTGTCGACCCCGACCGGTTCTACCGCATACGCGCTGTCCGCCGGCGGCCCGATCATGCATCCCAAGCTTGACGCTATTGTGATTGTGCCGATGTACCCCCATACCTTGTCGGGCAGACCGATCGTGGTCGATGGCAACAGTGAGCTGAAAATCGTCGTGTCCAAAGATATGCAGATCTACCCGCAGGTCTCCTGCGACGGGCAGAACCACTTCACCTGCGCGCCGGGCGACACCATCACCGTCAGCAAGAAAGCGCAGAAGCTGCGGCTGATCCATCCGCTCGACCACAACTACTACGAAGTCTGCCGGACCAAGCTCGGCTGGGGCAGCAAGTTGGGTGGTGGAGGCGACTGATGCTCGATCCCGCGCGCAGTTATGACCTGATTGGTGACGTGCACGGATGCGCCCTGACCCTGGAACACTTGCTGGACCGTCTCGGTTACCACAAGCAGGGCGGGGTCTGGCGGCATCCGTCGCGCATGGCCGTGTTTGTCGGCGACATCATCGACCGCGGCCCGCGGATTCGCGAGGCGCTGCACATCGTCCACGACATGGTCGAGGCCGGTCAGGCGTTGTGCATCATGGGCAACCACGAGTTCAACGCCCTCGGCTGGAGCACCCCGGCGCCTCCGGGCAGCGGCAAGCAGTTCGTGCGTGAACACACCCCGCGCCATGCCCGATTGCTGCACGAAACCCTGACCCAGTTCGAAGACCATCCGGGCGACTGGCACGACTTCCAGCAGTGGTTCTACCAACTGCCGCTGTTCGTCGACGCCGGACGTTTCCGCGTGGTGCATGCCTGCTGGGATGCCGGCCTGATAGAGCCGCTGCGCGCGCTGTTCCCCGATGGCTGCATCGATGAACACTTCCTCCAGGCGTCGGCGGTGCCAGGCAGTTTCGCCTGCACCGTATTCGATCGCCTGCTGCGCGGCACCGACATGCGCCTGCCGGATGGCCTGACCATGACCAGCGGCGATGGCCTGGTGCGTTCGTTCTTCCGCACCAAGTTCTGGGAAGACGATCCGCAGACCTACGGCGACATTGTGTTCCAGCCCGATGCACTGCCGGAACCGGTGGCGCAAAAACCGCTGACCTCCAGCGAAAAGAATTCCCTGCTGCGCTACGGTATCGATGAGCCATTGCTGTTCGTCGGCCACTACTGGCGCAGCGGCAAACCGGCGCCGATCCGGCCGAACCTCGCGTGCCTGGATTACAGCGCGGTGCTCTACGGCAAACTGGTCGCCTATCGTCTGGATCAGGAAACCCGCCTCGATCCGCATAAATTTGTCTGGGTCGACGTCGAGCGGCCGGAGGTGCTGCGATGAGTGCCATAGCCGTCTTGCGTGTGCCGTTGGCGGCGGACCTGAGTGGGTTCGTCAAACTGCTGCAACGCATGCAAGTGCCCCATCGCGTCAGTGAAGAGGCGGGCGAGCAGGTGTTGTGGGTGCCCTCGGAAATCAGCGACGACGTACGTTCGCTGTACGAGCGTTTCCCGGCGGGGGACCCCGATCAGCAGTTGGAAATCCCGGTGGCGCCGACGTTCAAGCGCCCGAGCTTTGCCGAGCAACTGAAACATGCCAAAGCCACCGGATTCATTCTGCTGCTGAGCCTGATCGTCGGCGGGTTGACCTTCCTTGGCGATAACCTCGACACCATGCGTTGGCTGACCTTCCTCGATTTCCGCGTGGTAGGCGACTACATCCACTTCACACCGCTGGCCGACAGCCTGGCGGCAGGGCAGTGGTGGCGCCTGTTTACGCCGATGCTGATCCACTTCGGCATCCTGCACCTGGCCATGAACGGCATGTGGTACTGGGAGCTGGGGCGGCGCATCGAGTCGCGCCAGGGCAGCGTCAACCTGATCGGCCTGACGCTGCTGTTCGGCCTCGTTTCCAACTATGCGCAGTTCGCGTGGGGCGGCCCGAGCCTGTTCGGCGGACTGTCCGGCGTGCTTTACGGATTGCTCGGTCACTGCTGGATCTTCCAGCTGCTGGCGCCGAACCCGGCCTATCGCCTGCCGCGCGGCGTG
This sequence comes from Pseudomonas sp. GW458-11-26-14-LB4, assembly GCF_059423925.1. NCBI lineage: Bacteria > Pseudomonadati > Pseudomonadota > Gammaproteobacteria > Pseudomonadales > Pseudomonadaceae > Pseudomonas > Pseudomonas sp. GW458-11-26-14-LB4. Next base: position 58,547 of record NZ_JBWKYU010000017.1, on the reverse strand, counting down.
CTGGCAATGATGCTGGTGTGGTTGCTGGTGTGCATGTCCGGGCTGATCTCGATGATCGGCTTCGGCGAAATTGCCAACGCTGCCCACGTCAGCGGGTTACTCATCGGATGCTTCACCGGTTTGTTGGGCGGTTTGTACAACCGCCGTAAACTGGCCGCCTGAATTTTTTGAATAAAGAGCACGGAGACCCTGATGTCCTCTTTTAACGATTTGATCAAGAACATCACCCCGGACATCTACCAGAGCCTGAAACTGGCGGTAGAGATCGGCAAATGGTCCGACGGCGGCAAACTCACCGCCGAGCAGCGCGAGCTGTCGTTGCAGGCGATGATCGCCTGGGAAATGCAGAACCTGCCCGAGGAAGAGCGCACCGGTTACATGGGCCCGCAGGAATGCGCGTCGAAGTCGATCGAAGTGCCGAACATCCTGTTCAAGTCGGACGCCCTCCATTGATCGAGATCGGCCGCGGTGCAATCAGCAAAATGTCGGCGCGCCTGGACGGGCCGAACGTGCAGTACGCGTTTCGTCTGGATGACGTCGAGGTGCCGGTCAACCCGTTGATCGGCAGCACGGTGCGTCTGGAATACCTGGGGGCGATTCACTGCACCCATTGCGGGCGCAAGACCAAGACCAGTTTCAGTCAGGGTTACTGCTACCCGTGCATGACCAAACTCGCCCAGTGCGACATTTGCATCATGAGCCCGGAGCGCTGTCACTTCGAGGCCGGCACCTGCCGTGAGCCGGAGTGGGGCGAGAAATTCTGCATGACCGACCACGTCGTCTACCTGGCCAATTCGTCGGGGATCAAGGTCGGCATCACCCGCGCCACCCAGTTGCCGACCCGCTGGCTCGACCAGGGCGCCAGTCAGGCGCTGCCGATCATGCGCGTTTCGACGCGGCAGCAGTCGGGTTTCGTCGAAGACCTGTTCCGCAGCCAGGTGGCGGACAAGACCAACTGGCGCGCCTTGCTCAAAGGCGACGCGGCGGCGGTGGATCTGGCGCAGGTGCGCGATCAACTGTTCGAAAGCTGCGCCCCGGGTCTGCAAGGTTTGCAGGAGCGATTCGGTCTCCAGGCCATTCAGACAATTGCCGATGTCGAGCCGTTGGAAATCCGCTACCCGGTCGAGCAGTACCCGGCCAAGATCGTCAGCTTCAACCTGGACAAGAACCCGATTGCCGAAGGCACGCTGCTGGGGATCAAGGGCCAGTACCTGATCTTCGACACCGGCGTGATCAACATTCGCAAGTACACGGCCTATCAGCTCGCCGTGCATCAATAAGGACTTCAGCATGCGCACCGAACAACCGAAGATGATTTACCTGAAGGACTATCAGGCGCCCGAGTACCTGATCGATGAAACACACCTGACCTTCGAGTTGTTCGAGGACCACAGTCTGGTCCACGCGCAACTGGTGATGCGCCGCAACCCGGCCCGTGGCCCGGGCCTGCCGCCGCTGGTGCTCGATGGCCAGCAGCTGGAATTGCTCTCGGTGACCCTGGCAGACCAGGAACTGAGCGCGAGCGATTACCAACTGACTGAAAACCACCTGACCCTGCAACCGGCCAGCGAAACCTTCACGGTCGACACCAGCGTCAGGATCCACCCGGAAACCAACACCGCACTGGAAGGCCTGTACAAGTCCGGCACGATGTTCTGCACCCAGTGCGAGGCCGAAGGCTTCCGCAAGATTACCTATTACCTCGACCGCCCGGACGTGATGAGCAAGTTCACCACCACCGTGGTCGCCGAGCAGCACAGCTATCCGGTGCTGCTGTCCAACGGCAACCCGATCGCCAGCGGCCCCGGCGAAGACGGCCGACACTGGGCGACCTGGGAAGACCCGTTCATGAAACCGGCGTACCTGTTTGCGCTGGTGGCCGGTGACTTGTGGTGCGTTGAAGACAGCTTCACCACCATGACCAACCGCAACGTGGCGCTGCGCATCTACGTCGAGCCGGAAAACATCGACAAGTGCCAGCACGCCATGAACAACCTGAAGAAGTCGATGCGCTGGGACGAAGAGGTCTACGGTCGCGAGTACGATCTGGACATCTTCATGATCGTCGCCGTGAACGACTTCAACATGGGCGCGATGGAGAACAAGGGCCTCAACATCTTCAACTCCAGCGCCGTGCTGGCCCGTGCCGAAACCGCTACCGACGCCGCGCACCAGCGCGTTGAAGCGATCGTCGCTCACGAATACTTCCACAACTGGTCGGGCAACCGCGTGACCTGCCGCGACTGGTTCCAGCTGTCGCTCAAGGAAGGCTTCACGGTGTTCCGCGATGCCGGTTTCTCCTCTGACATGAACTCGGCCACGGTCAAGCGCATTCAGGACGTGGCGTACCTGCGTACCCACCAGTTCGCCGAAGATGCGGGTCCCATGGCCCACGCCGTGCGCCCGGACAGCTTCATCGAGATTTCCAACTTCTACACCCTGACCGTGTACGAAAAGGGCTCGGAAGTGGTCGGCATGATCCACACCCTGCTGGGCGCCGAAGGCTTCCGCAAAGGCAGCGACCTGTACTTTGAACGCCACGACGGCCAGGCCGTGACCTGCGATGACTTCATCAAGGCCATGGAAGATGCCAACGGCGTCGACCTGACCCAGTTCAAGCGCTGGTACAGCCAGGCCGGCACACCTCGTCTGGCGGTGAGCGAGTCTTACGACGCCGCCGCGAAAACCTACAGTCTGACCTTCCGCCAGAGCTGCCCGGAAACCCCGGACAAGGTTGAAAAACTGCCGTTCGTGATCCCGGTGGAGCTGGGCCTGCTCGACAGTCAGGGCAACGAGATTGCCCTGCGTCTGTCCGGTGAAGCCTCGGCCCAAGGCACTAGCCGAGTGATCTCGGTGACCGAAGCCGAACAGACGTTCACCTTCGTCGACATCGCCGAACAGCCGCTGCCGTCGTTGCTGCGTGGCTTCTCGGCGCCGGTGAAACTGAGCTTCCCGTACAACCGCGATCAACTGATGTTCCTGATGCAGCATGACACCGACGGTTTCAACCGCTGGGATGCCGGTCAGCAACTGTCGGTGCAGGTGCTGCAAGAGTTGATCGGCCAGCAGCAGAAGGGCGAAAGCCTGGTGCTCGACCCACGTCTGGTTTCCGCGCTGCGCACCGTGCTGTCGGACGAGTCGCTGGATCAGGCGATGGTCGCGGAAATGCTCTCGCTGCCAAGCGAAGCCTACCTGACCGAAATCAGCGAAGTCGCCGACGTGGACGCGATCCACACCGCCCGCGAATTCGCCCGTCAGCAACTGGCGGACAATCTGTTCGAGGCGCTGTGGCTGCGTTATCAGGCCAACCGCGACCTGTCGAAGCAAACCCCGTACGTGGCCGAGGCCGAGCACTTCGCCCGTCGCGCGTTGCAGAACATCGCGCTGTCTTACCTGATGCTCAGCGGCAAGCCGGAAGTGCTGGCGGCAACGCTGGAACAGTTCGACAGCTGCGACAACATGACCGAGCGCCTGACCGCGCTGGCGGTGCTGGTCAACTCGCCGTTCGACGAGCAGAAAGCGACCGCACTGGCCAGTTTCGCCGAGCACTTCAAGGACAATCCGCTGGTCATGGATCAGTGGTTCAGCGTGCAGGCCGGCAGCACCTTGCCGGGCGGTCTGGAGCGGGTGAAAGCGCTGATGCAGCACCCGGCGTTCAACATCAAGAACCCGAACAAGGTGCGTGCGCTGGTCGGTGCGTTCGCCGGGCAGAACCTGATCAACTTCCACGCGGCGGACGGTTCGGGTTATCGCTTCCTGGCGGATCTGGTGATCGAACTGAACGGCTTCAACCCGCAGATCGCGTCGCGTCAATTGGCGCCGCTGACGCGCTGGCGCAAGTATGACGGTGCTCGTCAGGCGCTGATGAAGGCGGAGCTGGAGCGGATTCTGGCTTCGGGGCAGCTGTCTAGTGATGTTTATGAGGTGGTTAGCAAGAGCTTGGCTTGAGGCTGGTCGTTTGGGGTTGGTCTTGAGATGGTGTTTCAACTTTAGATCCAGCCCTCACCCTAACCCTCTCCCGGAGGGAGAGGGGACTGATTGCGGGATGCTTCAGATTTACGCCGACCTGATCCTGCTTTACCGAATCTATAATCGACTCGATTCTTCAGGTCGATGTATCGCGCAATACACCTCGGTCGGCTCCCTCTCCCTCGGGGAGAGGGCTGGGGTGAGGGGGTTGGGTTTCAGCTCCACCGCATTACTTCCGCAGAACCGGCTATAAAAAACGCCGCTCGATGAGCGGCGTTTTTTGTGGGTGGATGAAAAAGGTTTATTGGCGCAAATCAAATCGATCCAGATCCATCACCTTCGCCCAAGCGGCAACGAAGTCGTTGACGAACTTTTCCTTCGCATCGGAGCTGGCATACACCTCTGCCAGCGCCCGCAGCACCGAGTTGGAACCGAACACCAGATCGACCCGGGTCGCCGTCCACTTCACGCTGCCGGTTTTACGGTCGCGGCCTTCGAACTCGGTTTTCGACGTCGGTTTCCATTCCACGCCCATGTCCAGCAGGTTGCGGAAGAAATCGTTGGTCAGTGATCCGGGCTTGTCGGTAAAGACCCCGTGTTTCGTCTTGCCGACGTTGGTGTCCAGCACGCGCAGGCCGCCGATCAACACGGTCATTTCCGGCGCCGAAAGGGTCAGCAGTTGCGCCTTGTCGATCAGCAACGCTTCGGCCGGCACGCGGTAGGTGTTGGCGGCGTAGTTGCGGAAGCCGTCGGTGTGCGGTTCAAGGAAACCGAACGACTCGACGTCGGTTTGCTCCTGAGTCGCATCGGTGCGCCCCGGATTGAACGGCACGGTCACCGTGTGCCCGGCGTTTTTCGCCGCTTGTTCGACACCGGCATTACCCGCCAGCACGATCAGGTCCGCCAGCGAGACTTGCTTGCCTGCCGCCCCGGCGTTGAACTCGTTCTGAATGCCTTCGAGGACTTTCAGCACCTTGTCCAGTTGCTCCGGCTGGTTGGCCTGCCAGAACTTTTGCGGTGCCAGACGCAGACGTCCGCCATTGGCACCGCCGCGTTTGTCCGAGCCCCGGAAGGTCGATGCGGCCGCCCAGGCAGTGGAAACCAGTTCCGAAACGGACAGCCCCGAGGCCAGTACTTTGCCTTTCAGAGCCCTGATATCGCTGTCGTCCACCAGTGGATGCTTGGCCTCGGGAATCGGGTCTTGCCACAGCAGTTCTTCCTGGGGCAATTCCGGGCCGAGATAACGCGACAGCGGGCCCATGTCACGGTGAATCAGCTTGTACCAGGCGCGGGCGAAGGCGTCGGCCAGTTGATCGGGATTGGCCAGGAAGCGCCGCGAAATCTTCTCGTAGGCCGGGTCGAAACGCAGGGCCAGGTCGGAGGTAAGCATGGTCGGGTCGATGCGTTTGTTCGGGTCGTGGGCGTGGGGAATGGTGCCGGCCCCGGCGCCGTTTTTCGGTTTCCACTGATGGGCACCGGCCGGGCTCTTGGTCAGTTCCCATTCGAAGCCGAACAGGTTTTCCAGATAGTTGTTGCTCCACTTTGTCGGGGTGGTGGTCCAGGTCACTTCCAGGCCGCTGGTGATGGTGTCGGCGCCTTTGCCGGTGCCGAAGCTGTTTTTCCAGCCCAGGCCTTGTTCTTCGAGGCCGGCGGCTTCCGGTTCCGGGCCGACGTTATCGGCGGGGCCGGCGCCGTGGGTCTTGCCGAAGGCGTGGCCGCCGGCGATCAGGGCGACGGTTTCCTCGTCGTTCATGGCCATGCGGCCGAAGGTTTCGCGGATATCCTTGGCCGAGGCCACCGGGTCGGGATTGCCTTCCGGGCCTTCCGGGTTCACGTAGATCAGGCCCATCTGCACGGCGGCGAGCGGGTTCTCGAGGTTGCGTTCGCCCTGATTGGTGCGGCTTTCCTCATTGCCGTGTTCGGCAGGTTCCGCGACCAGTGTTCCTTCGCCCGGCGGCTGCATGGATTCCGGGTCCTTGCCGTAGCGATTGTCGCCGCCCAGCCATTTGTTTTCCGAACCCCAGTACACGTCTTCATCCGGTTCCCAGACGTCCGCGCGGCCACCGGAGAAACCGAAGGTCTTGAAGCCCATCGATTCCAGCGCGACGTTGCCGGTGAGAACGATCAGGTCGGCCCAGGAAATGTTGCGGCCGTATTTCTGCTTGATCGGCCACAGCAGGCGGCGGGCCTTGTCGAGGCTGACGTTGTCCGGCCAGCTGTTGAGTGGGGCGAAGCGTTGCTGGCCGGAGCCGGCGCCGCCACGGCCGTCAGCAGTGCGATAGGTGCCGGCGCTGTGCCAGGCCATGCGGATGAAGAGCGGGCCGTAGTGGCCGAAGTCCGCTGGCCACCACTCCTGGGAGTCGGTCATCAGCGCCGTCAGATCGCGTTTGAGGGCCTGGAAATCCAGGCTTTTGAAAGCCTTGGCGTAGTCGAAGTCCTTGCCCATCGGATCGGATGCGGGCGAGTGCTGACTCAGGATTTTCAGGTTCAGTTGATTCGGCCACCAATCGCGGTTCGTCGTGCCACCGCCGGCGGCGTGATTGAACGGGCATTTCGATTCATTTGCCATGTTCGGGATCCTTATCAGGTCTTCTGCGGCCGGCTCGTGCCGACTTCGGACTAGTAAGGCTAGACCCGACTTGGCAAGTCAGCTAATAGGCCGACTATTGGTGCCTGATAGGCGCAGTCTCTTATGCGAAGTGCGGGGAACCTGCAGGGGCAGGGCGCTGAAATGCCCGTGCTTGAGCGCTGGTTTGCATTTGTCTGGGCGAAACGGGATGGTCATTGGAAATGTTATTGTATAACATAAAAATGATTTCATCTGATTGCCGCCGGTAATACACCCTCTGTAGCGCCGGCATCGATCCTCTCTTTTCTGCCTGACGGATTTCTGAAATGCCTTCCCGTTTCCACACCTTCCAACCCCGCCTGACGCTCATGGCCTCGGCGCTGCTGATCGCTTCACCCGCATTCGCCGCCGACCCGCTGGAACTGCAACCGCAAGTCATCACCGGCAATCCGCTGGGCAGTCAGACGCTGGCCTCGCCCTCGAACGTGTTGAGCGGCGACAGCCTGACGCTGCAGCAAAAGGGCAGCCTCGGCGAAACCCTGAACAAGCAGCCGGGCGTGTCGTCGTCCTACTTCGGCCCGGGTGCGAGTCGCCCGATCATTCGCGGGCAGGACGGTGATCGCATTCGCATCCTGCGCAACGGCGTCGGCGCGCTGGACGCCTCGTCGCTGTCCTACGATCACGCGGTGCCGCTGGATCCGGTCAACGTCGAGCGCATCGAAATCGTCCGTGGCCCGGCAGCCTTGCTGTACGGCGGCAGCGCCATCGGCGGGGTGGTCAACACCTTCGACAACCGCATCCCGACCGAAGCCATCGACGGCATTCACGGTGCTGGCGAGTTGCGCTACGGCGGCGCCGACACCACCCGCAGCAGCGCCGGCAAACTCGAAGCCGGTAACGGCCAGTTCGCCTTGCACGTGGACGCCAGCGCCCGCGAATTCAATGACCTTAAAATCCCCGGCTACGCCAAGACCGGTCGTGAGCGGGCGAACGACGATGGCGATTCGAAGAAGCATCGGCTGGCCAACAGCGATGGTCGTCAGGACGGCGGTGCTGTGGGCGGGTCGTACACCTGGGATGACGGTTACGCGGGGCTGTCGTACAGCAATTACGATTCGAACTACGGCTCGCCGGCCGAAGACGACGTGCGCATCCGCATGGAGCAGGAGCACTACGCGTTTGCCTCGGAAATTCGCAACCTCGACGGCCCGTTCAGCTCGGTGAAGTTCGACGCCGGCTACACCGATTACCAGCACCGCGAAATCGAGGGCGGCGAGGTCGGCACCACGTTCAAGAACAAGGGCTACGAGGCGCGGGTCGAGGCCCGGCATCAGCCGCTGGGGCCGTTCAACGGGGTGATTGGTGCGCAGGTCAGTCGCAACGAATTCTCGGCGCTGGGCGAAGAAGCCTTCGTGCCGCACACCGATACCGATGCCGGTGCACTGTTCATTCTCGAAGAGCTGCAAGCCACGGATCGCCTGCTGTTCACCCTCGGCGGACGCCTTGAACACACCACGGTCGACCCGGACGCCAAAGGCAACGAGCGTTTCGCCAATGCCGATCGCTCCAGCAGCTTCACCGCCGGCAGCCTGTCATCCGGCGCGGTGTACACGCTGACGCCGGTCTGGTCGGTCGCCGCCACGCTGGGCTACACCGAACGCGCGCCGACGTTCTATGAGCTTTACGCCAACGGCGCCCACGTCGCCACCGGCACTTATGAAGTCGGGGACGCGGGGCTGTCGAAAGAGAAAGCCGTCTCCAGCGACCTGGCCCTGCGTTTCGACAACGGCACCCACAAGGGCAGCGTTGGCGTGTTCTATAGCCATTTCTCCAACTACATCGGCTTGCTCGGGACCGGGCGCACGCTCAACGACGAAGGCGAGGAAGACGCCGACGGCATCCCCGAATACACCTACTCCGGCGTGCGGGCGCGCTTCAGCGGTATCGAAGCGCAGGATCGCTGGACCCTTGGCGAAAACGCCTACGGCAAGTTTGCGCTGGAACTGTCGGGTGATTACACCCGCGCCAAAAACCTCGACAATGGCCAGGACCTGCCGCGCATCGCGCCGCTGAGGTTGAACACCGGTCTGTTGTGGGAGCTGGATCGCTGGCAGGCGCGGATCGATGTGGAACACGCCAGTTCCCAGCACCGGGTGCCGGACAACGAAAGCAGCACCGACGGCTACACCACGCTGGGGGCGAATGTGGGTTATCACTTTGATGTTGGCCAGAGCAAATGGCTGGCCTTCGTCAATGCCGAGAACCTGACCAACCAGACCGTGCGTTATGCCAGTTCGATCCTGCGGGATATTGCGCCGGCAGAAGGGCGCAGCATTCAGGTCGGTCTGCGCACCACGTTCTGATCGTTCACACCGGACGGGCGCCAGCGTCGTTGCGAAGCTGGCGTTCACCTCAACTCGATTGAGCTGTGTCTTCTTCCGGGATCTCGTCCAGCAGATCCTGTTGCCCCGGCAGCTCGGTGATCACGCTGAAATCACTGACCTCCACGGCGCCCAGGCCATACCCCAACAAGTGGAACGAAAACGCCTTGCGCGGTTGCGGGTTGTCGAAACTGAAGTCCATCTCCAGCGGCTGATCCGCTGTGGCGACCATCTCGGTCGGCAGGCCCAGTTGCACGTCCTGCTCGAACTCCTTGGCCTTGAGCTGAATATACGCCGCCTGCTGCGGATCGACCGAACGCACGGTCAGGCGCACGCGGGTGTGGGAGCCTTTGGGCATCTCCAGGTATTGCGCGCCGATCAGGTTGTCGGCCCAGTCGTCCTTGATCTGTGCTTGCAGCGGAATGACGTTGGCGCTGCCGAACTGGTAGCGCTGGTTCAGCGGGGTGCGCAGCAGCGACAGGTCCAGGGCCGAGGCGCGGGCGGCGATGTCCCGGGCGTTCTGGCCGCTGGCATTGCCCTTGAACGTGGCGCTTTCGGCGATGAACCCTTCGCTGGCGTAATTGCGGCAACGGCGCGGCATGTCGCATTCAGTCAGCAGGCCGCGACCGTCGTGATAGCGCAGCTTGCCGTTGGTGAACGACATGATTTCGCGGCCCGAATCGTAATCGCGAAACAACGAGCGCCCGCTGAGGGCGGAAGGCACCGGAAAATCGAAGTAATCCAGAATCGACGCGCTCAGATCGACGTGACCGTAGACCCCGGCGTTCAGGCGCGGCAGTTGCGCCTGCTCCGGCGCGAGGGTCAGGTTGAAGCCCCAGGACGACGCGAGGCGTACGCCGTCGATGCCGTGGGACTCGTCCGAAGTGATCACCACCAGCGTGTCTTTCAGCACGCCCTGGCGTTCGAGGCCGCTGAGAAACTGCTCCAGCGCATCGTCCAGATAACCGACGGCGGCCTGCTTGGGCGTGTCGTAGCGTTGCAGGTAATCCTCCGGCGCGGAGTAGGGCTGGTGAGTGCCGACGGTCAGCAGCGTGAGCATCCACGGCTGTTTCTGCTTCTTCAGTTCGCCGACGTATTTCAGTGCGCCTTCGAAAAACGCCTTGTCATCCTTGCCCCACGGGAATTCCAGGTAGTTGGCGTTGGTGAACCATTCCAGGCCATGGGTCGCATCGAACCCGATGTGCGGCATGATCTTGTCTTTGGCCATGAACCGCAGCCCTGCGCCTTGCAAGTAATGCGTGGCAAAACCGTGCTGACGCAACTGGGCCGGCAGGCACGCCTGATTGCGTTCGCGCTGGGTCAGCATTTCCACGCCTTTGGGCGTGCCGTTGTCGAGCTTGTCGTAATCGCCGCAGAGCATGGCGTACAGACCGCGAATGGTCTGGTGGGTGTGTAGCACGTAATCCGGTGTGTTCATGCCGCGCTCGGCCCAGCGGCTGAGGTTGGGCATCAGGTCTTCCTGATAATGGCTGCCGATGGCCTGGCGATTGGCGCCGATGTAGGCGCCGGGAATGCCTTCGAGCGCGACGATCAGGACATTGCGCGCCTGGCCCTTGGCCGCCAGCAGCGGATGACCGTTCAGATCGACATCGGTGAGGCCGGCCATCGGTGGGGGAGCAACCTGAGTGTCGCCGTCCAGCCATTCTTCGGCCTGCATCTGCATGTCGGCGACCTGCGCGGCGAGCAACTGGTGCGGCAGGTTGTACAGACGCCACGGGTCGGCATCGCTCGGGTTTAAGTGCTGCGCGCCCCAGTACGCGGAGAACAGCAGTACCGGCGTCGCCCAGGCTGCGCGGGGCAGAGCGGGGAACTTTGTCGCGCGTCGAGTCCAGTGACTCAGCAACCACAGGGTCAAAGCCACCAGCAGCGCAACCGCCACACCGGGATGGGCGAAGCCGCCGCCGGTGGAGTTCTCCACGAACTGCGGGTCGATCAGGTAATGCAGGTCTGCCACGGTCGGCAGGCGCCCGACCGCGCTGACCAGTTCAGCGGTCGCCACCGCCAGCAATCCCCAGAACAGCAGCACCGGTAGCGCCAGCCACCAGGGACGACGATGTAACAAAACCACCAGCAAACTGCCGATGGCCAGATCCGACAGATAACCGAACAGGCTCGACCAGCCGAGCGCCGCGCGAAGACACACCGGCACGATCAGTACCAGGAAAACCAGAGAAAGAAGGCGGGCATCCAGGCGCCGCAGCCGTTGAAAAAGAGCGCTCACAAAAAAGACCTTCCAGCCATTAAACCGTCATAAAAGTGTGGGCGATGATACCAAGCGTCGGCAGTCTGATCGCCTTTTTAAACGGCTGGGTGATCCGGTCCCGAAGATCGCTGTGATCCATCCGCAAGGGGCGGGGCCTTGATCGGCGACCGTCTTGGCGGTTTTCCGGCCTGAGTGCGGCGGCGGTTTTATTGTTTCAGGCTGTTTAAGCGGCATTCACCTGCTTGTGACATTGCCCCCCCGAAGCGGTCAGCGTAAAGGCATCGGCGAGCAGCGGGTTGCAGCGGTGTTCGATGGCTAGGGCGCGGACTTGCAAGTGTTTCTGCAAGGCTGACGTTCAGGTGATATCAATATGCGATAACGGTATTTAAATTTCGTTTTTTATAGCGATAAAGTCCGGCCTCACAGATTTTCCTGGAAATCACTGCGAGGTTGTCATGGCCCTACCGTTCAAACGTTCTGCACTGACGCTGCTGGCCGCTTCGCTGGCTGGTTCGCTACTCGGCAACACCGCTCAGGCCGAAGGCAAGATCAGCATCGCCCAGCAATTCGGCATCGGTTATCTGATTCTGGATGTGGTGCGCGATCAGCACTTGATCGAGAAGCACGGCAAGGCACAGGGCCTGGACATCGAGGTCGACTGGAACAGCATTTCCGGCGCCACCGCCATGAACGAAGCGTTGCTCACCGGATCGCTGGACGTGGTCTCGGCCGGCGTGCCGCCGATGCTCACCGTGTGGGATCGCACCAAGGGCAAGCAGAACGTCAAGGCCATCGCTTCGCTGGGCTCGATGCCCAACTACCTGCTGACCAATAACCCGAACGTGAAAACCCTCAAGGACTTCAGCGACAAGGATCGCATCGCCGTGCCGGCGGCGGGTGTGGGCTTCCAGTCGCGCACGCTGCAGATCGAAACGGCCAAGGAATTCGGCAATGACCAATACAAGAAATTCGACGACATCTCCGTCAGCCTGCCGCACCCGGATGCGACGGCCGCGTTGATCGCCGGCGGCTCGGAAATCAACGCACACTTCTCCAGCCCACCGTTCCAGTACCAGGCACTGCAGAATCCCAACGTGCATAAGGTGCTGAGTTCCTACGACGTGCTCGGCGGCCAGGCCACATTCAACGTGCTCTACACCACGGAAAAATTCCACGACGAAAACCCGAAAACCTACAAGGCGTTCTACGACGCCCTGGCCGAGGCCGAGAAGATCATCAAAGCCGACAAGCCTGCGGCGGCTCAAGCTTACATTCGGGTTGAACAGTCGAAACTACCGCTGGCGCTGGTTGAGAAAATTGTCACCGACCCGGAAATCGATTTCACCGTGGTGCCGCAACGCACCTTTATCTATGCAGAGAAACTGCAGGAGCTGGGCGTGCTGAAAAACAAGGCGGACAGCTGGAAGGATTATTTCTTTGAAGAGGCGCATGGCGGGGCGGGGAGTTGAACACTCGTCTTTTCTGAGCAGTCCGCACGTCCGTTCGCCGGGTGAGCGACAAACCCGCGTCTATAGTCAGAGGGCTGTGTGAAACCGGTGGCGCACCTCAAGCTGCGACGGGAGGCGCCGAGTGAACAATCTGCTGTTTTTCATTCAGGAGATCGCCATGAGTCAGATCGAAAAAGTCCTCTACACCGCGAAAACCCACACCACCGGCGGACGTGACGGCGCATCGCGCAGTTCCGACGGGATCCTCGATGTAAAACTGTCTTCGCCCGGCTCCAGTGGCGGCGGGACCAATCCGGAACAATTGTTCGCAGCAGGCTGGTCGGCGTGTTTCATCGGCGCGATGAAAGCGGTGGCGGGGCAGCAGAAAATCAGCCTGCCGGCAGACCTGGCGGTGGATGCCGAAGTGGACCTGGGCACTAATTCGGGAGGGTATCTCCTGCAGGCGCGACTGAATGTAAGCCTGCCGGGCATGGAGCGCGGCGCGGCGCAGCAGCTGGTGGATGCGGCGCATCAGGTGTGCCCGTACTCCAAGGCCACGCGCAACAATATCGAGGTCGAATTGAAACTGGTCTGATATCCAGATGCAAAAGGGGCGGCATGATCGTCGATCATGCCGCCCCTTTTGTTTTTTGAAGCCGTAAATCTGTCCGTCGACGATCAATGCATCTTGCTGTGATCGTGGCCTTCCATGGTCAGCGCCTTGACCGGCGCTTTCACTTCAACGGTTTCCTTTTCGCCCTTGGCGTTTTCCACGGTCAGGGTCAGCGGCACGCTGTCGCCTTCTTTCAACTGAGCGGTCAGGCCCATCAGCATTACGTGGTAGCCATTCGGGTCGAAGTTGACGGCCTTGCCCGCTGGCAGGTCGACCGATTTCACCGGGCCCATGCTCATCACGTCGTTCTTCATGGTCATCTCATGAATCTGCACGTCCTTGGCCGCTGGCGAGGCAACGCTGAGCAGCTTGCTGTCGCTGTCTGCGGTGACGGTCATGAACGCGCCGCTGGCCGACTGGTTTGGCACGGTCGCGCGCACCCAGGCGTCGTCGACCTTTGTCTGCGCCGATACCTGGAAAGCCAGGCCCAGCAGGGACAGGCCCAGTGCGGCACGTTTGATGTTGTTCAGAAAAGGGTTCATCAGCAGACCTCCATGACGGTAAGCAAATCTTCCGTGCACTCTTGTGCAGAAAGCGATTGAGACAGGCCCACACGCAAGTTGCCCCGGGTGTCGTAGACATAACTGGTGGCGGTGTGGGAGAGGGTATAGGTGTCGCCGGCCGGGACTTTTTCGTAGAACACGTCGAATTCCTTGGCGGTGGCCTTGGTTTCTTCGAGGGTGCCGTACAGCGCGACGAAGCTTGGATCGAAGGTCTTGACGTAGGCGTCGAGGATTTCCGGGGTGTCGCGTTCCGGGTCGAGGGTGATGAACACCACTTGCAGGATGTCGCCGTCCTTGCCCATCAGCTTCTTGATTTTTGCGGCGCGGGCCAGCGTCGTCGGGCAAATCGCCGGGCACTGGGTGAAACCGAAGAAGATCATCGGCATCAGGCCGCGAAAGCTCGACAGCGTCACGGTGTTGCCTTCGGTGTCCTTGAGCTTGAAGGTGCGTCCGAGGATCTTGTCGCTCAGATCCTTGCCGTACTTGTACGACAGTTCGCCGCGGGTGTCGCAGCCGGCGAGCAGGCCGAGACCGAGTACGCCCATTCCCGCAAGCACCTTGCGGCGAGTCAACAAAGCCGTCATTTCATACCGCCCTTTGGAGCCCGCCGGTCGGCAGGACAGGCGGGGGGGTTAACCGTAAAAGCGGCGCATGATACCAAAATGATCCGGCAGGTCGGTTTTTGATCACCTGTCAATGTCGGAACAGGCGACAAAAGGTGTAAGAAAAAATGACTCAAGGCGATGGTGGAAGCGGCTCGACCGGGCTCCAGCCACCACCCAGCGCGGTGTACAGGTTCACTTGCGCCACCAGTTGCGCCAACCGGTCGGTGATCAGTCCTTGCTGGGAACTGAACAGCGAACGCTGGGCATCGAGGAACGTCAGGCTACTGTCGACGCCGCTCCGGTAACGGTGCTGCGCCATGTCGTAATAATCCTGGGTCGCCTGCACCAGATCGCGTTGGGCCTGGAGTTGCTGTTCGTAGGTCTGGCGCGCCGCGAGGTTGTCGGACACTTCCTGGAATGCCGTCTGAATGGTCTTTTCGTACTCGGCGACGGTGATGTCTTTTTGCAGTTTCGCGTAATCCAGGCTCGCGCGCAGACTGCCGGCGTTGAAGATCGGCAGGTTGATCTGCGGCTGGAATGTCCAGGCCCCGGAGCCGCCCTTGAACAGCCCGGACAGATCGCGGCTGGATGTCCCGGCATTGGCGGTCAGGCTGACACTCGGGAAAAACGCCGCCCGCGCCGCGCCAATGTTGGCATTGGCGGCGCGCAGTTTGTATTCGGCCTGGAGAATGTCCGGCCGGCGTTGCAGCAAGTCCGAGGGCAGTCCGGCCGGCACGGTTGCCACCAGATCACTGTCCAGCGGACGCGCCGGCAGGTTTTCCGACACTGGCGCACCCACCAGCAGCGTCAGGCTGTTCAAGTCCTGGGCGACCTGACGCTGATAACGGGCCAGGCTCGCGCGGGTGCCGTCGACACTGGTTTGTGCTTGAATCTGATCCAGCGCCGAAGACTTGCCGGCCTCGCGGTTGCGGGTGGTCAGGTGCAGGCTTCGTTCGTCGGCGGCCAGCGTTTCCCGGGCCAGCGCCAGCAACTCCTGATCGGCGCGCCAGGTCAGGTACGCGTTGGCGACGTTGGCCACCAGACTCAATTGCGCACTGCGCCGGGCCTCTTCGGTGGACAGCCAGGTCAGCAAGGCCTGCTCGCTGAGGCTGCGCACCCGGCCGAAGAAGTCCAGTTCATAGGCGCTGATGCCCAGATTCACCGAGTAGGTCGAGGTGATTGCCGCTTGGGTGCGAGTCACGCTGGACGGCAGCCGCTGACGCAGCTCGTTGGCGTTGGCCGACACCGCCGGCAGCAGGTCGGCGCGCTGGATGCGGTATTGCGCCTGAAACGCCTCGACATTCAGGGCAGCTACCCGCAGATCGCGATTGTTGACCAGCGCGCTTTCAATCAATTGCTGCAACGCCGGGTCATTGAACAGCGCGCGCCAGTCTTCCACCCGGGGCGTGACCGGGGATTGCGCGGCATACGCCGGACCTTGCGGATACTGCGCAGCGCTCGGCGATGCCGGTCGCTGGTAATCGGGAATCAGTGAGCAACCGCCCAGCAGCAGCGCAGCGGACAGCAGGGAAATCGGCAATCTGAACATCAAACAGCCTCGTTCACGAATGAGAGCGGACGCCGGGCGCCCGTGATGAGAAAAACGCCGGATCAGGCCCCGGCCATCCATTTCGCCAGACCGTGTCGCCCGCTGACCCCAAGCTTGGCGGCCGCGCGCTTGAGGTAGGTCTCGATCGAGCTGTTCTTGACTCGCAGCTTTTCCGCCATCTGCGGCACGGTGCCGCCGGTCAGCAGACCCAGGCAGACTTCTTTCTCGCGCACCGACAATGTGATGTCGCCCAACGCCAGGCGTTCGTCGAACACCTGTTGCAACGGCGTCTGGGGTTGATCGGCTTGTGGCGCGCGGGGTTGGCGGGCGATGGCTTGTCGACTGATGTGCGCGTGGCGCTCGATCAAGGGCAACAGGGTGTCGGACAGGCGCTTGAGAAACGACAGCTCCGGCAGGGAAAACACCCGATGCGTGTGGGGACGGTAGAACGAAATGACGCAACGGCGATTGGACGTGCGAGACACCAGATTGCATTGGTGGACGCTGTGGTGCGGGTGTCGATGCTGGAGCGAGGCTTTCAGTTGAATCAGTAGCGAGTCGTTCATCTCGATCATCTGTTGCAGCAACGGGTGGTCGTCCGGGTGCTGCAACGGATCCGGGGGCGGAAAGGTGTCCGGCAAACCGGCACTGCCCAACGCCTTGATCTCGACCACGCTTGAGTCCCGTTCATCCAGGGTCCATTCACTGAGATGGACGCGATTGACGGGTACGAGGTTGTCGACCAACTGGAACATATTCGTGGCAAAACGCTCGTTGCCGGTGCTGGCGATCAACTCCCCCAGCTGCCAATAAAAGTGCGGATTTTCCATGTTGCGAAGAATGCCGGTCAGATTCATATCCTTGTCATCCCTGATTTAGAGCCATTGCCGAATCGTCTGCCGTGCATGCACCCGTGAAACGCCCACCCAGTTTTTTCTCCTTGAAATCGTCTGGAGCGGGATTTAAGCCTATGCATTTGTCCTACGTCTGTAGGGGAAAACAGGGACACAAAGTGCCACCATTTCCGAAAAAATGGCGTCACGTTTCTGTCAGGTGAATGTGCAAGGTCGCGTAGTCCGTGACTGTACGGTCTAGTACGAACCCCGAAATCCGGGGATCGGACCGCCGCACCCTTCAGTGCGGGACGCTGGCGGGCAGGCAAGTGTGGCGATTGTCCTACAGGATTTTCAGTCATTTCTTTCCGAACTTTTAGGGAAATCGCTGACTTCTCAGGCCCTGTTGGCTCGCACAACTGTACAAAGTGGGGAGTGTTGTCCGGGTTTTTCGTGTCACGCGGATTTCGGGGCCGATGCTTGAATACGCGCCAAATCACGTGAGATGGATCTTATGAACCAATTTGCTGCCGATGCGGCGGACGGTCTGTCCGCGATCTCCGAGGCCTTCCCGTTGACCGCTGCGCAGCGTGACATCTGGCTCGACCAACTGCGTCAGGGGAATTCGCCGATGTACAACATCGGTGGCTATGTCGAACTGACCGGGTCGCTGGATCCGGCGCTGATGCAGGCGGCGCTTGAAGGTCTCGTGGCCCGGCATGACGCGATGCGCACCAGCCTGCTGCCGGGGGCCGGCGATGATGGGCTGCCGTTGCAGCGTTTTGCCAGGTCCATGCCGGTGCCGATGCCGGTGCACGATTTACGCAGCCATCCCGATCCATACGCCGCAGCGCGCCAACTGACGCAGGAAAACATCGAGCAGCTGTTTACGCTGGACGGCGGGCCGTTGTTCCGGTTTCGTCTGCTCTGGCTCGATGACGACTGCCATTGGCTGTCACTCCAGGCCCATCACCTGATCGTCGATGGCTGGGGTTTCGGCGAGATGCTCAAATCCCTCGACGAGATCTACAACGCGCTGGCGCTCGGGCAATTGCCGCCCGATTCGGCGCCGTCCTATGTCGATTTCATCCGTGACGATGCGCGGTATTTTCAGTCCGACCGTTACGCCCGTGACCGGGCGTATTGGCTGGACAAATACCAACATCGGCCCGAGCCGCTGTTGTTGCCGCGCTATCAGGAACGCTTTGCCAGCGCTGCGGCACCGACCCGGATTTTCTCGCAAGTCTTTCCGGCTCGCTTGCACGAGCGCATGAAGCAGGTGGCCCGAGAGTACGGCGCGTCGGCGTTTCATGTGTTGCTGGCAGCGATCCATGTGTATTTCAGCCGCAGCGCCCAGCGTGACGAATGGGTGGTGGGCGTGCCGCTGCTCAACCGCTCCGGCGCCCGGTTCAAATCGACCCTGGGGCTGTTCACCCAGGTCAGCGCGGTGCGCATGGGGTTTGGCCGCGAGTTGTCATTCAAGACGCTGGTCAAGGCGATTCACGACGAGTTGAAAAAAGACTTTCGCCACCAGCGTTTTCCCTTGAGCGAAATGAACCGTGCCCTCGGCTTGCTGCGCGAGGATCGCTCGCAGTTGTTCGAAGTGACCGTGTCCTATGAGCGCGATGCGCATGAATACCGCTACGGCGAGGCGCAGGGGCGGGTGGTCAAAGTGTCGAACCACGCAGAGGGCACGCCGTTGTCGGTGCACCTGCTGAGCAGCCGTGGTGACTACGAGGACAGTTTGTACATGGTGTACAACGAGGCCTACTTTGACGCCGAAGAAATCGCGGCGCTGAGCGGGCGCTTGCTGTGGGTGCTGGAGCAGGGGCTTGAAGACCCGGCGCTGATGGTGGGTGATTTCAGCCTGAGCCTGCCGACCGAATCGGCGCTCTTGCAGCAGTGGAACGACACACGCGCGCAATACCCTCAAAACCTGACCATTCACCAGCGCATCGAAACGCAAGCGGCGACACGACCGGATGCGGTAGCGGCTGAATCCCGAGGACAACGGCTGACCTATGCCGAGCTGAACCGACAGGCCAACGCCCTGGCCCATCATTTGATCGGGCTTGGCGTACGACCCGACGCCCGCGTGGCGCTGGTCGCGCGCCGAGGGCTGGACACGCTGGTCGCGCTGCTGGCGATTCTCAAGTCCGGCGCCGGTTATGTACCGGTCGATCCGGCTCATCCTGCGGAACGGCTGAGCTATTTATTGCGCGACACTGCTCCGGTCGTGGTCCTGACCCAGCGCGATCTGCGCGAACGTTTGCCGGTGCTCGACGTGCCGGTGATTGAAATCGACACGCGCGCCTGGCCGATCAACGATCTCAACCCTGACGTTTCGGGTCTGACCACTGCACATCTGGCCTACGTGATCTACACCTCCGGCTCCACCGGCCAGCCCAAGGGCGTGATGGTCGAGCATCACACGTTATCGAATCTGGTCGACTGGCATTGCACGGCCTTCGACCTGAGCGCCGGTTGCCACACTTCAAGCCTCGCCGGCTTCGGCTTCGACGCCATGGCCTGGGAAGTCTGGCCCGCGCTGTGTGCTGGCGCGACCCTGCACCTGGCGCCGTCTCGTGACGGCGGCGAAGACATTGACGCGCTGCTCGACTGGTGGCGTGCGCAACCGCTGGACTTGAGTTTTCTGCCGACCCCGATTGCCGAGTACGCCTTCAGCCGTCACCTCGAACACCCGACCCTGCGCACACTGCTGATCGGCGGTGATCGACTGCGCCAGTTCAATCGCGAGCAGACGTTCGCGGTGATCAACAACTACGGCCCGACCGAAGCGACGGTGGTCGCGACCTCGGGCCGAATCGAACCGGGCCGGACGCTGCACATCGGCAAACCCGTGAGCAATGCCACGGCCTATCTGCTGGATGACCGACAGCGTCCGGTGCCGATTGGCGTGGCCGGCGAGCTGTACGTCGGTGGCGCCGGGGTGGCGCGGGGTTACTTCAATCGCCCTGAGCTGACCGCCGAACGTTTCCTCGACGATCCATTCAGCCGCCAGCCCAACGCGCGGATGTATCGTACCGGCGACCTCGCACGCTGGTGCCCTGACGGCACTATCGAATACCTGGGCCGCAACGACGATCAGGTGAAGATCCGTGGCGTGCGCATCGAGCCCGGTGAGATCGAAGCCGCTTTGAGCAGCCATGAATCCGTGCGCGATGCGGTGGTGCAGGTGCGCGACGGGCAATTGCTGGCCTGGTTCACCGAACGCCAGCCGCTGGATATCACGCAGCTGCATGCTCACCTCAAGACCCGTCTGCCCAGCGCGATGCTGCCATCGGCCTACGTGCGCCTGACGGCGCTGCCGCTGACGGCCAACGGCAAACTGGATCGTCAGGCGTTGCCGGCGCCGGGGCCGGAGGCGTTGATCCGCCGCGAATATGAAGCCCCGCAAGGCGATGTCGAAATCCTCCTGGCGCAGATCTGGGCCGAGGTGCTGCAAGTCGAAAAGGTCGGGCGTCACGATCACTTCTTTGAACTGGGCGGGCACTCGTTACTGGCGGTCAACCTGATCGAACGCATGCGTCAGCTGGGGATGAGCAGCGATGTGCGCGTGCTGTTTGGCCAGCCGACCCTGGCGGCACTGGCCGCGTCGGTGGGCAGTGGCCGCGAGGTCGAAGTGCCGGCCAACCGCATTCCGCAAGGTTGCACGCGGATCACGCCGGACCTGTTGCCGTTGGTTGAACTGGATCAGGCCACCCTCGACCGGATCATCGCCACGGTGCCGGGCGGGGCGGCCAACGTGCAGGATATTTATCCGTTGGCGCCGTTGCAGGAAGGCATTCTTTATCACCACATCACTGCCGCGCAGGGCGATCCGTACCTGCTGCAATCGCAGCTGGCGTTCGACAGCGTCGAGCGGGTCGAGGCCTATGCGGGCGCGTTGCGTCAGGTCATGGCGCGCCACGACATCCTGCGCACTGCGGTGGTCTGGGAAGGTTTGACCACTGCGGTGCAGGTGGTCTGGCGCGAAGCCGAACTGCCGGTGCAGGAAATTACCTTCGATCCGGCCGAGGGCGATGTCCTCGCGCAACTACACGCGCGTTTCGATGCTCGTCGCTATCGCATCGACGTCAGTCAGGCGCCGCTGATCCGGCTGATGTATGCGCGCGATCCGGCCCACGGGCGGATCGTGGCGATTCTGTTGTTCCATCACCTGGCGCTGGATCACATCGCGCTGGAAGTCCTGCGCCATGAAATGCGCGCCAACTTGCTTGGGCTGAGTGAGACCTTGCCGCCAGCGGTGCCGTATCGCAATTACGTGGCCCAGACCCGGCTCGGTGTCAGCGAGCAGGAACATGAAGCGTTCTTCCGCGAGATGCTCGCCGACATCGACGAGCCGACCTTGCCGTTCGGTTTGCAGGATGTGCAGGGCGACGGGCGCGGCACCGATGAAGCCGTGCGCATGCTTGCGCCGGAACTGGATCGGCGTTTGCGCCTTCAGGCGCGGCAGGCCGGCGTCAGCGTGGCCAGCCTGATTCACCTGGCCTGGGCCCAGGTGCTGGCGGCGACCTCGGGGCAGGAGCACGTGGTGTTTGGCAGCGTTTTTATGGGCCGGATGCAAGGCGGCGAGGGCGCGGACCGGGCGCTGGGCGTGTTCATCAACACCTTGCCATTGCGGGTGGACATGAACCGTGGCGTGCGCGATGCGGTGCTGCTCACCCACGCCCGACTGACCGATTTGCTTGGGCACGAACATGCGTCACTGGCGCTGGCCCAGCGTTGCAGCGGCGTTGCGTCACCGGCGCCGCTGTTCAGTGCGTTGCTCAACTATCGGCACACCGAACTTGAGGCGCAGGAAGCGGCGTCGGACCCAGCCTGGCAAGGCATTCAGACCCTGGAGAACGAAGAACGCACCAACTACCCGCTGACCCTGAGCGTCGATGATCTGGGCAGCGCTTTGCAGATCACCACGCGAACCCTGATGAGCATCGGTGCGCAGCGCATCGGCGACTACGTGCAAACCGCGTTGCAGACGCTGGTGGATGCGCTGGAGCAAACTCCGCAACAGCCGCTGAATCGCTTGCCGATCCTGCCGGCGGCGGAGCTTGAGCAACTGCTGGTCGAGTTCAATGCCAGCGAAGTCGATTGCCCGCTCGATCAGCCGCTTCAGGTGTTGTTCGAGCAACAAGTACAGCGCAGACCCGACGCCATCGCGTTGCAGGCTGGCGAGCAACAATTGACCTATCGCCAGCTGAACGAACAGGCCAACCGTCTGGCGCATCATCTACGCGAGCACGGCGTGCAGCCCGATTCGCGGGTGGCGATCTGTGTCGAGCGCAGCCCGGATCTGATAGTCGGCCTGCTCGGCATTCTCAAGGCCGGCGGTGCTTACGTGCCGCTGGATCCCGACTATCCGCTGGAACGCCTGCATTACATGCTGCAGGACAGCGCCCCGGTGGCGGTGCTGGTACACGAGACCACCCGCAATCTGTTGGGCGAGCCGGGTGTGCCGGTCATCGACTTCGACCGTTGCACCTGGCAGGGCGCCTCGACTGAAAACCTGAAAGGACCGGGTCTGAGCGCTTCAAACCTGGCCTACATGATCTACACCTCGGGCTCCACCGGTACGCCGAAAGGCGTGATGATCGAGCACCGAAGCGCCTGCAACATGGTGCACTGGGGCTCGCAGATCAGTCCGCCGACCGAACATGGCGCGCTGTTGCAGAAGGCCCCGTTCAGCTTCGACAGTTCGGTGTGGGAGATTTTCTGGCCGCTGTGTTCCGGCCTGCGGCTGGTGCTGGCGCGGCCCGACGGCAACCGCGATTCGGCCTATGTCACCCAAGTGATTCGCGAACGGCAGATCACCGTAGTCAAGTTCGTGCCGGCGCTGCTGCAACAGTTCATCGAACAGGACGATGTCAGCCAGTGCACCAGCCTGACTGACGTGCTCAACGGTGGCGGTGAACTGACCGCCGCACTGGCCCGGCGTGTCCGCGAGCGCCTGCCGTGGGTGCGTCTGCACAACGTCTATGGCCCGACCGAAACCACGGTCGACAGCACCGGCTGGACGCTGGAACCGGATCAACCGGTGCCGGAAACCGTGGTGCCGATCGGCAAGGCCCTGAGCAATACCCGGCTCTACGTGCTGGACGCCCACGATCAACCGGTGCCGTTCGGTGTCAGCGGACATTTGCACATCGGCGGGGTCGGGGTCGCGCGGGGTTATCTGGGGTTGCCGGACATGCAGGCCGAGCGCTTCATCGACAGCCCGTTCGTGGCCGGTGATCGCTTGTACCGCACCGGCGATCTGGTGCGCTACCGGGCGGACGGCAACCTCGAATTCCTCGGCCGCAACGACTTCCAGATCAAGCTGCGTGGCCTGCGTCTGGAACCGGGGGAAATCGAAGCGCGGCTGATCGAGCACCCGGCGGTGCGTGAAGCGGTGGTGCTGGTGCGTGACGAGCGACTGGTGGCGTATTTCACCGTGCGTGAAGGCTTTGATGCGCCACACATCGAAACCTTGCGCGCCCATGTGCTCGAGCGTTTGCCGGAGTACATGGCGCCGGGCGCCTACGTAAAACTCGACGCATTGCCCCTGACCCCGAACGACAAGGTCGACCGCAAGGCCTTGCCGGCACCGGGGGCTGAGGCGGTGCTCAGTCGCCGCTACGAGGCGCCCGAGGGCGAAGTCGAAATCCGCCTGGCGCAGATCTGGGCCGAGGTGTTGCAACTGGAGCAGGTCGGGCGCAACGACCACTTCTTCGAACTCGGCGGGCATTCGTTGCTGGCGGTCAGTCTGGTGGCGCGCATGCGTCAGGCCGGGCTGCACGTCGATGCGCGGACGCTGTTCAGCCAGCCGACGCTGGCCGCGCTGGCGGCGCAAACCTCGGACCAGGCCAAACAGGTGGAAGTCCCGCAAACCACCATACCGACGCTCAACCGCAAACGTCGGCTCTGAGGCGACATCGGCGTCGACTCGCGGTTCCCGTGAATCGACGCCATGACTGTCCGGTCACGGGGCTTGTCCCTGCTTCCCATGTCAGACACCCAAGCCCCGATGTTTTAGCTTTTCCGGGCTGCGCGCGGCCGCACGGACTCACTGCTGCGCGCTCCTTTTTCCCGAATTTACAGCAGGTTACCCCCATGCAATTTCGCGAGCTGATGGCTGTTATTTCCACCCATGCAATCCGCCTTCAACAGGACGATGAAGACCTGGTCATTCTGGGCGATGACGACGCACTGGACGATGCGTTGTGGGACAGCCTCGCCAAACACAAGGCGCAGTTGCTGGAACTGGTGGCGAGCCACGGCGGCGACTGGTCGAGCCCGGCGCTGCGCATCACCCCGGACATGTTGCCGCTGGTGCAGCTGGATCAGTCGGCCATCGACCGTATCGTCGCCACCGTGCCGGGCGGCGTGGCGAATGTGCAGGACATTTATCCGCTGGCGCCGTTGCAGGAGGGGCTGCTTTATCACCATCTCTCCGCGCCGGAGGGGGATCCCTACGTGTCGCAGGCGCGGTTCACGTTCGACAGTCGCGGACGGCTGGATACATTCACCGACGCGCTGCGTCGGGTGATCGGGCGCCATGACATTTTGCGCACCGCCATCCTCTGGGAGCATCTGGACGATCCCGTGCAGGTGGTCTGGCGTGAAGCCCCGCTGGTCAGTGAGGAAGTCGATCTGAATGATCGCGAGGACGTACTCGCGCAATTGCTGGCACGCCACGACCCGCAGTACTTTCGCCTCGACCTGCAACAGGCCCCATTGTTGCGGCTGGTGTTCGCCGAGGATCCGGCCAACGACCGGGTGGTCGCATTGTTGCTGTTCCATCACATGATCATGGATCACGTCGCGCTCGATGTGGTACGCCGGGAAATTCAGGCCTACCTGTCAGGCCGCGATGCCGAAGTCGCGAGGGCGGTGCCGTTTCGCGACCACCTGGCGAGGGCACGTCTGGGGTCGGATGAGCAAGCGCACCAGGCATTTTTTCGCGAGATGCTCGGCGACATCGACGAGCCGACGCTGCCCGGTGGCTTGCATGATGTACAAGGTGACGGTCAGGGCATTGAGGAAGTCTCGTGCATGCTCGACAGCGATCTGAGCCAGTGCCTGCGTACCCAGGCGCGACAATCAGGCGTGAGCGTGGCGAGCCTGATGCACCTGGCCATGGCGCGGGTGCTGGGTCAGCTGTGCGGGCGCTCGGCGGTGGTGTTCGGCACCGTTCTGTTGGGACGGATGAATGCGGCTGACGGTGTCGAGCAAGCATTGGGGATGTTCATCAATACGCTGCCTTTGCGGGTGGATGTCGGCGGGTCGAGCGTTCATGACGGCGTGCTGGCGACGCACCGACGCCTGACCGCGCTGCTCGCCCATGAGCAGGCGTCTCTGGCACTGGCCCAGCGTTGCAGCGCCGTGGCGGTGCCGACGCCGCTGTTCAGCGCCATGCTCAACTACCGCCACAGCAGCGTGGAGGAAGTTGCCGAGGTGATCGAGCTGTCGCCGGGGGTGCACGTATTGGGCGCCCGCGAGCGCACCAACTACCCGCTGACGGTCAACATCGATGACCTTGGTCAGGACCTGCGCATCACGGTACTGGCCGATGTGACGCTTGGCGCCTCACGAATCGCCGGTTACCTGCGCACGGCACTGGAAAGTCTCGTCGATGCGTTGCAGAACAACCCGCAAGCCGCATTGCACAGCCTGAACATACTGCCGCCCGCCGAGCGTGAGCACTGGCTGTATGGCGTCAATACACCGAGGGCGAGTTTTCTCGACACGCCGTTGATCCATCAGCAATTCGAAGCGCATGCGCACACCCGGCCCGAGGCAGTCGCGTTGCTGTTCGAGGGCCGTACTTACACTTATGAAGCCCTCAACCGCCAGGCCAACCAGGTGGCCCATCGTTTGCTCGCCCTCGGCATTCGTCCGGATGACCGGGTAGCGATCTGCGTCGAGCGCGGCCCGCAAATGATCGTCGGCCTGCTCGGCGTGCTCAAGGCGGGTGCCGGATATGTGCCGATCGATCCGGCTTATCCGCTGGAGCGCATCACCTTCACCCTGCAAGACAGTGCGCCGGTGGCGGTGCTGATGCAGGCAGCGACTCTGGATCGGATTGCCGGGCTATCCGTGCCGCAGATCGACCTCGATAACGACGATTTGCAGACCGAACCTGAATTCAACCCGCAGATCCCGGACTTGAATCCGGCGCATCTGGCCTACGTGATCTACACCTCTGGCTCCACCGGGCTGCCCAAAGGCGTGATGGTCGAGCACCGCAACGTGGCACGGCTGTTTGGCGCGACCCACGATTGGTTCCGGTTCAATGCGCAAGACGTCTGGGCGTTGTTCCACTCGTTTGCCTTTGATTTCTCGGTCTGGGAAATCTGGGGCGCGCTGGCGTACGGCGGTCAGTTGCTGGTGGTGCCGCAACACATCAGCCGCTCGCCGGACGAGTGTTACGCGTTGCTCTGCCGCTCGGGCGTCACTGTACTCAACCAGACGCCAAGCGCGTTCCGCCAGTTGATCGCCGCCCAGGGCCGCAGCCCGTTGCAGCATTCGCTGCGCGAAGTGATTTTTGGCGGTGAGGCGCTCGATCCGGGATCGCTCAGACCCTGGTACGCGCGGATCGGCAACGCCGGCACCCGGCTGGTGAATATGTATGGCATCACCGAAACCACGGTGCATGTGACCTATCGACCGCTGGTGGCGGCAGACGCGCAACTGACCGCCAGCAGCCCGATCGGCGTGCGCATTCCCGACCTGCAGTTGTACGTCCTCGATGCCCGGCGGGAACCGGTGCCGGCCGGAGTGACCGGTGAGTTGTACGTGGGCGGCGCCGGGGTTGCCCGAGGGTATCTGAATCGTGAGGCGTTGACCGCCGAGCGCTTCATCGCCGACCCGTTCAGCGGGCATGCCGAAGCGCGTTTGTACAAGACCGGCGATCTGGCACGCTGGACGGTGGAGGGCGAACTCGAATACCTGGGACGCAACGATGATCAGGTGAAAATCCGTGGTTTCCGTATCGAGCTTGGCGAGATCCAGGCACGTCTTGCCGCCTGCGACGGCGTGCGCGATGCGCTGGTGATCGCCCGCGAGGACAGCCTCGGCGACACGCGTCTGGTGGCCTACTGGCTGGCCGCCGAAGGTGTCGAACCGAGCGTTGCGCAATTGCGCGATCACCTGCTGGTATCGCTGGCCGAGCATATGGTGCCGGGTGCGTTCGTGCGCCTCGATGCCTTCCCGCTGACGGCCAACGGCAAACTCGATCGCCGGGCGTTGCCGCAGCCGGACAACGAAGCCTTCGCCCAGCGGGCGTTTGAAGCACCGCTCGGCGAAATCGAAACCCGCATCGCTGTGATCTGGCAGACCTTGCTCGGACTGGACCGGGTGGGCAGGCATGACAATTTCTTCGAGCTGGGCGGTCATTCGCTGCTGGCGGTGAAGCTGATCGAGCGCATGCGTCAACAGGACATGCAGTGCGACGTCCGTGTGCTGTTCGGCCAGCCAAGCGTGGCGGCACTCGCCGCGACGCTGGGAGGGGACGCCACGATCAGCGTGCCGGCCAACCGCATCGAACCCGGTTGCACCCGCATCACCCCGGACATGCTGCCGCTGGCCACGCTGGATCAAGCGGCCCTCGACCGTATCGTTGAGACCGTCGAGGGCGGTATCGACAACGTGCAGGACATCTATGCCCTGGCACCGTTGCAGGCGGGGATCCTCTATCACCACTTGGCCATTGCCGACGGTGACCCGTACGTGTTGCAAGCGCAGTTCGCCTTCGACGGACTGGCGCAGATCAAGGCGTTTGTTCGCGCGTTGAACAGCGTCATCGCTCGGCATGACATCCTGCGTACCAGTGTGGTCAGGGAAAACCTCGACGAGCCAGTGCAAGTGGTGTGGCGTTCGGCGCCGCTGGCACTGGAGCGGGTGGATGCCGATCCGCAGGACGGTGATGTGTTGCAGCAAATGCAGGCGCGCTTCGATCCGCGACACTATCGCCTGGACTTGCAGCGTGCGCCGTTGATGCGCTTCGCCTACACCGAAGACCCTTTGCAAAACCGCTGGGTCGGAATCCTGCTGTTGCACCACATCGTGCTCGATCACACCGCGCTCGAGGTGTTGGTGGCCGAGATGAGCGACGCACTTGACGGGCAAGTCGGCGCGCTGCCGCCCCCCGTGCAATACCGCAACTATGTCGCTCAGGCCCGTCTCGGTTCGAATGCCGAGGCACATGAAGCGTTCTTTCGCGAGATGCTCGGCGACATCGTCGAACCGACCCTGGCGTTCGGCCTGCGAGACGTACTCGGCGATGGCACAAACATCGTGGACAGCGAGCTGGCACTGGATGAGCGTCTTGCCACACGCCTGCGCAAACAGGCCCGCACGCTGGGCATCAGTGTTGCGAGTCTGGTGCATCAGGCCTGGGGTCAGGTACTTGCCCAGGTCTGCGGGCGCGAGGAGGTGGTATTCGGTACGGTGCTGCTGGGGCGCATGCAGGGGGGAGAGGGCGCCGATCGTTCGTTGGGCATGTTCATCAACACTCTGCCGCTGCGGGTCCATGTCGGGGCCACGGCGGTGGAGGCGGGTGTCAGGGCGACCCACGAGCGTCTGGCGCAGCTGCTGGTGCATGAGCAAGCGCCGCTGATACTGGCTCAACGTTGCAGTGGCGTGACGGGATCGGAACCGCTGTTCAATACCTTGCTCAACTATCGCCACAGCGCGCAGCAGACGGCGACGCCGGGATGGGAAGGCATCCGGATTCTCGATTCTCGTGAGCGCAGCAACTATCCGCTGGTGGTCAGCGTCGATGACCTTGGACAGGGCTTCCGGCTTGCTGTGCAGGCAGTGCCCGAAGTGGATGGCATGCGGGTCTGCGACTACCTGCAAACGGCATTGCACAATTTGCTGAGCGCGCTGGAACAGGATCGCCATGCGCCAATGAATCAGGTGTCGATTCTGTCGGCGGCCGAACGCCAACGCGTGCTGGTCGGTTTCAATGTCACCGGTCGCGACTTTGCCCACGGCCATGTGGTGCACCAATTGTTTGAAGCGCGAGCGGCGAGCCAACCCGACGCTGTGGCAGTGGTGCAGGGCGGGCAAAGCCTGAGCTACGACGGCTTGAACCGCCGCGCCAACCGCCTGGCCCATCACCTGATCGGCCTCGGTGTGCAACCGGACGACCGCGTCGCGCTCTGTGTGCAGCGTGGTCCGCAGATGCTGATCGGGCTGCTGGCGATCCTCAAGGCTGGCGCCGGTTATGTTCCGGTCGATCCGGCACATCCGGCAGAACGGATCGCTTACCTGTTGCAGGATAGCGATCCGGTGGCGGTGCTGGCACAGACGGCTACTCGCGACCTGCTGGGTGCCGTGCCGGTGATCAATCTTGACAGCGACGCCTGGCAGCATCTGCCGGACAGCAATCCACAGTTGCCGGACCTGACCCACGAGCATCTGGCCTACGTGATCTACACCTCAGGCTCCACCGGCCAGCCGAAAGGCGTGATGGTCGAACACTCGACCCTGGAAAACCTTGTGCACTGGCACGCCGAAGCCTTCGACCTGCACGCGGGCAGCCACACCGCCAGCGTGGCCGGTTTCGGTTTTGATGCGATGGCCTGGGAAGTCTGGCCGGCGTTGTGCGTCGGCGCGACGTTGCACCTGCCGCCGGAAACGGTGAGCAATGAGCACCTGGACGGACTGCTCGACTGGTGGCGGGCGCAGCCGTTGCAGGTGAGTTTCCTGCCGACACCGGTAGCCGAATATGCCTTCAGCCGCGAGCTGCAACATCCGACCCTACGCACCTTGCTGATCGGCGGCGACAAGCTGCGGCAGTTCAACCGCGAACAGAGTTTCGCGGTGATCAACAATTACGGTCCGACCGAAGCCACGGTGGTCGCCACATCCGGGCCGGTCGAAGTCGGCCAGCCGCTGCACATCGGCCGGCCGATGGCCAATGCCAGAGTTTACATTCTGGATGACCAGCAACGCCCCGTGCCCGTGGGTGTGACGGGTGAGTTGTACGTCGCTGGTGCGGGCGTGGCGCGGGGTTACCTGAACCGTCCCGATCTGACCGCCGAACGCTTCCTGAAGGATCCGTTCAACGAAGGGCGCATGTACCGCACCGGCGACCTCGCACGCTGGTTGGCGGACGGCAACATCGAGTACCTGGGGCGTAACGACGATCAGGTGAAACTGCGCGGCGTACGGGTTGAACTGGGGGAAATCGAAGCGGCGCTGGCCAGCCATCCGGCAGTGCAGGACGCAGTGGCACTGGTGCGCGACGGCCAGTTGCTGGTGTGGTTCACCGAACGTGCGCCTGCCGATATCGAAGCCTTGCGCAATCATCTGCAAACCCGTTTGCCGCAAGCATTGATCCCGGCGGCTTACGTGCGACTCGACACCTTGCCGCTGACCGCCAACGGCAAACTCGACCGCAAGGCCTTGCCGGAGCCGGATCAGAACGCCTGGCTCAGCCGCGAATACGAGGCCCCGCAAGGTCCGGTGGAGACTGCGTTGGCACAGATCTGGACCGATGTCCTGAAGCTGGAGCAGGTCGGACGTCACGACAACTTCTTCGAACTGGGCGGCCACTCGTTGCTGGCCGTGAGCCTGATCGAACGCTTGCGCCAGATCGGCCTCAACACCGACGTGCGCGTGCTGTTCAGCCAGCCGACTCTGGCTGCATTGGCTGCGGCAGTAGGGAGCGGTCGCGAAATCGAAGTGCCGGCCAATCGCATTCCTGCCGACTGCACCCGCATCACTCCGGAGTTGCTGAGCCTGACCGAGCTGGATCAGCCGAGCATCGACCGGATCGTTGCCACGGTGCCCGGCGGCGCCGCCAACGTGCAGGACATTTATCCGCTGGCGCCGTTGCAGGAGGGCATTCTTTACCATCACCTGAGCGCCGCCGAGGGCGATCCCTACTTATTACAGTCATGTCTGGCCTTTGCCAGCGTCGAGCGCCTGCGCGCTTTTGCCAACGCCTTGCAAAAGGTGATTGCGCGCCACGACATCCTGCGCACCAGTCTGGTTTGGGAAGGATTGCCGAGCCCGCAGCAAGTGGTATGGCGAGAGGCCGCGCTGGCGGTGCAATCGGTCGATTTGAGTCCGCTGGATGGCGATATCCTCGATCAGTTGCGCGCACGCTTCGATGCCCGGGATTATCGCCTCGACCTCGGTCAGGCACCGCTGATCCGTCTGGTGTATGCCGAAGATCCGCTGCATGACCGTGTGGCAGGCGTGCTGTTGTTTCATCACGTCGTGCTGGATCACACCGCGCTGGAGGTGGTTCGCCGGGAAATGCAGTTGTATCTGCCGGGGCAGGTTGAGTCTTTGCCGCCCGCCGCGCCCTACCGCAACTACGTCCATCAGGCCCGCCAAGGCATCAGCGAAGACGAACACGAAAGCTTCTTTCGCGAGATGCTCGGTGATATTGACGAGCCGACCCTGCCATTCGGCTTGCAGGACGTACAGGGCGATGGCCGCAACATCGAGGAGCATTCGCTGGCGCTGTCAGTGGAATTGAATCGGCACCTGCGCCGCCAGGCGCGGCAATACGGGGTCAGCGTCGCGAGCCTGTTTCATCTCGCCTGGGCGCGGGTGCTGGCGGCGACTTCCGGACGCCGGGACGTGGTGTTCGGCACCGTGCTGCTGGGGCGCATGCAAGGCGGCGAGGGCGCGGATCGGGCTTTGGGGATGTTCATCAACACCTTGCCGCTGCGCGTGGAGGTTGACGGGCAGAGTGTGAGTGAAGCGGTTCGCACGGTTCATGAGCGGTTGGCGGCTTTGCTGGGACATGAGCATGCGTCGCTGGCACTGGCTCAGCGTTGCAGCGCCGTGGCCGCGCCTTTGCCGCTGTTCAGCGCAGTACTCAACTATCGACATGGCGGGCATGACGCTGAGCGACAGACTGTTGATCAGGTCTGGCAAGGCATCGAATTCCTGGCCCAGGACGGGCGCACGAATTATCCGTTGACCCTGAGCATCAACGACCGGGGCGATGGCTTCAACCTGTCAGTGCTGACCCCGGATCATGTGGGGGCGCAGCGGGTCTGCGAGCTGATGCACACCGCTCTGACGGAGCTGGCGACAGCATTGGCCGACAACCCCGGACAGGCCTTTGAACGTCTCAACGTGCTGTCAGCGGCGGCGCGCGCGCAGCTGCTTGGCGACTTCAACGCGAGCACGTCGGTTTACCCGTCAGCGCAAGGTGTTCATCGTCTGTTCGAAGCGCAGGTTGCGCGCACGCCGGAGGCCGTGGCGGTTCAGGCCGGCACGCAGCGCCTGACGTTCAGGCAATTGAACCAGCGCGCCAATCGCCTGGCCCATCATCTGCAGGGGATGGGTGTTACCACCGATACGCGAGTGGCGATCTGTCTCAAACGCAGCCCGGACATGCTGGTCGGTTTGCTGGCGATCCTCAAGGCCGGCGCCGCCTATGTACCGGTCGACCCGGCTTATCCACCCGAGCGAATCGCTTACATGCTGGCCGACAGTGCGCCGAGGGTGTTACTGGTTCGCGATGTAGCTTTGCCGAATCAGGCTGGCGTACCTGTGATTGATCTTGCCCATGAGACCTGGCAAGACCTGTCGGTTGCTGATCCGCAGGTCGCCGATTTTACGCCGGACAACCTGGCCTACGTGATCTACACCTCGGGCTCCACTGGCCAGCCAAAAGGCGTGATGGTCGAACACGCGACCCTGGAAAACCTTGTGCACTGGCACACCGAAACCTTTGACCTGCACGCCGGCAGCCACACCGCCAGCGTGGCCGGGTTCGGTTTCGATGCGATGGCTTGGGAAGTCTGGCCTGCGCTTTGCGTCGGTGCGACGTTGCACTTGCCGCCGGAATCGGTGAGCAACGAGCATCTGGACGAACTGCTTGACTGGTGGCGGGCGCAGCCGTTGCAGGTCAGTTTCCTGCCAACTCCAGTGGCCGAATATGCGTTCAGCCGCGAACTGCAACATCCGACCCTGCGCACGTTGCTGATCGGCGGCGACAAGCTGCGTCAGTTCAATCGCGAGCAGACCTTCTCGGTGATCAACAACTACGGCCCGACCGAGGCTACGGTGGTCGCCACGTCCGGGCCGGTCGAAGTCGGCCAACCGCTGCACATCGGCCGGCCGATGGCCAACGCCCGAATCTATCTGCTCGATGACCAGCAACGTCCGGTGCCAGTAGGTGTCACGGGCGAGTTGTACGTCGCCGGCGCTGGGGTGGCGCGGGGTTATCTGAACCGTCCCGATCTGACCGCCGAACGCTTCCTGAATGATCCGTTCAACGAAGGACGCATGTACCGAACCGGCGACCTCGCACGCTGGCTGGCGGACGGCAACATCGAGTACCTGGGCCGCAACGACGATCAGGTGAAACTGCGCGGCGTGCGGGTTGAACTGGGGGAAATCGAAGCCGCCCTGAGCACCCATCCGGCAGTGCAGGACGCAGTAGCGCTGGTACGCGACGGGCAATTGCTGGTGTGGTTCACCGAGCGAGCGCCGACCGATATCGAAGCCCTGCGCAATCATCTGCAAACCCGGTTGCCGCAAGCGCTGATCCCGGCGGCTTACGTGCGACTCGACACCTTGCCGCTGACCGCCAACGGCAAACTCGACCGCAAGGCCTTGCCGGAGCCGGATCAAAGCGCATGGCTCAGCCGTGAATACGAGGCCCCGCAAGGCCCGGTGGAAACCACGCTGGCACATATCTGGGCCGACGTCTTGAAACTGGAGCAGGTCGGTCGCCACGACAACTTCTTCGAACTGGGCGGCCATTCACTGCTGGCCGTGAGCCTGATCGAGCGTCTGCGCCAGATCGGCCTGAACACCGACGTGCGTGTGCTGTTCAGCCAGCCGACTCTGGCTGCACTGGCCGATGCGGTAGGCAGCGGTCGCGAAATCGAAGTGCCGGCCAACCGCATTCCCGATGGCTGCACCCATATCACCCCGGGCCTGCTAAGCCTAGCCGAACTGGATCAGCCGAGCATCGACCGGATCGTCGCCACGGTGCCCGGCGGCGCCGCCAACGTGCAGGACATTTATCCGCTGGCGCCGTTGCAGGAGGGCATTCTTTACCACCACTTGAGCGCAGAGCAGGGCGACCCGTATCTGCTGCAATCGCGGCTGGCCTTCGACAGCGTCGAGCGTGTGGAAGCCTTCGCGGCAGCGCTGCGTCAGGTCATTTCCCGTCACGACATCCTGCGCACGGCGGTGATCTGGCAGGAACTCGCGGAGCCGATGCAAGTGGTGTGGCGTCACGCAGATCTGCCTGTGCAGGAGATCGTGCTTGATCCGGCGGATGGCGACATTCTCGAGCAGTTGCATGGGCGTTTCGATGCCCGTCACTACCGCCTCGACATCAGTCAGGCACCGTTGCTGCGTCTGGTGTACGCGCGTGATCCGGCCCACGACCGGGTGGTCGCGATGTTGCTGTTCCACCATGTGGTGATGGATCACACTGCGCTGGACGTGGTGCAGCACGAAATGCTCGCCTGCCTGCAAGGGCATGAAGCCTCGCTGGGCGCGGCGGTGCCTTACCGCAACTACGTGGCGCAGGCGCGGCTGGGTGTCAGCGAGCAGGAGCACGAGGCGTTCTTTCGCGACATGCTCGGCGACATCGACGAGCCGACCCTGCCGTTCGGTTTGCAGGATGTGCAAGGTGACGGTAGCGATATCGAGGAAACGCGACAGGCCCTGACCGAAGCGACCGGCCAGCGTCTGCGCAGCCTCGCACGGCAACTGGGCATCAGCGTGGCCAGCCTGTTCCACCTCGCGTGGGCACAGGTGCTGGCCGCGACATCCGGGCAGGATCGTGTTGTATTCGGCACGGTGCTGATGGGCCGGATGCAGGGCGGCGAGGGTGCCGACCGGGCGTTGGGGATGTTCATCAACACCTTGCCGCTGCGGGTCGATCTGGGGGCAACCCCGGTGCGCGAAGGGGCTCGGACGACGCATGCACGACTGAGCGCATTGCTCGGCCATGAGCACGCTTCACTGGCGCTGGCCCAGCGTTGCAGCGGTGTGGCCGCGCCGTCGCCGCTGTTCAGTTCGATGCTCAACTACCGGCACAGCGCCGACGAGGCGCAACAGCAAAACCTGCGTCAGGCCTGGCAAGGCATCGAGACCCTGAGCAGCGAAGAACGCACCAACTATCCGCTGAGCCTGGGCGTCGATGATCTGGGCAGCGGTTTTGTGCTCACCGCCATGACCCCGGCGGGCGTCGGCTCGCAACGGATCTGCGACTACATGCAGACCGCGCTGGAGACACTGGTGGATGCTCTGGAGCAGGCACCGGATCAGCCGCTGAACCGCTTGCCGATCCTTGACGGCGCAGAACGTCAGCGGGTGCTTTACGACCTTAACGTCACCGGCACCGCCGACAATCTGGAGCAAACCGTTCACGGGTTGTTCGAGGCGCAAGTACAACGCACACCGCAAGCCGTTGCGTTGCAGGCCGGTGAGCAGCGGCTGACCTACACCGAACTCAACACACTGGCCAATCGTCTGGCGCATCACCTGCGCGAGCTGGGCGTGGGGCCGGATTCGCGGGTGGCAATCTGTGTCGAGCGCGGGCTGGAACTGATTGTCGGTCTGCTCGGCATCCTCAAGGCGGGCGGCGCCTATGTGCCGCTGGATCCTGCGTACCCGGCGGAACGTCTGGATTACATGCTCAAGGACAGCGCTCCTGTGGCGGTGCTGGTGCATGGGGCGACGCATGAGTTGCTGGGCGAGAGCACCGCGCTGGTGATCGATCTGGATCAGGCGCACTGGACATGCAACCCGGATGACAACCCGCAAGTGCCGGGCCTGAGCGCTTCGAACCTGGCCTACGTGATCTACACCTCCGGTTCGACCGGTGCGCCGAAAGGCGTGATGGTCGAGCATCGTGGCGTTGGCAATTTGTTGCACTGGAGTTCGCAGCTGTGTCCCGCCGTGACGGACGGCGCCCTGTTGCAGAAAACCCCGTTCAGTTTCGATGCCTCGGTCTGGGAGCTGTTCTGGCCATTGAGCGCCGGTTTGCGGCTGGTGCTGGCGCGTCCTGACGGGCACCGCGAGCCGGCGTATCTGGCGCAGGTGATTCGCGAACAGCGGATCAGCGTGATCCAGTTCGTGCCGGTGCTGCTGCAACAGTTCCTCGAGCAGGACGATGTCAGCCAGTGTAGCAGCCTCACCGACGTGTTCTGTGGCGGCGGCGACCTGACGCCGGCGCTGGCTCGCCGTGTGCGCGAGCGTTTACCGCAGGTGCGTTTGCATAACGTTTACGGCCCGACCGAAGCCACGGTCGACAGCACGGTGTGGACGCTGGAACCGTCGATGCCGGTACCGGACAGCGCGTTGCCGATCGGACGGCCGATCAACAACACCCGTCTGTATGTCCTCGATGCCGCCAAGCGGCCGGTGCCGATGGGCGTGATCGGTCAGTTGTTCATTGGCGGTGCCGGGGTTGCGCGGGGTTACCTGGGGTTGCCGCAGTTGATGGCCGAACGGTTTATCCCGAGCCCATTTATGGATGGCGACCGTTTGTATGCCACCGGCGACCGGGTGCGCTATCGCACCGATGGGCAGCTCGAATTCATCGGGCGCAACGACTTCCAGGTCAAGCTGCGTGGCCTGCGCCTGGAACCGGGTGAGATCGAAGCGCAGCTGCTCAGCCATCCGGCCGTGCGTGAAGCCGTGGTGCTGGTGCGTGAGGGGCGTCTGGTGGCGTACTTCACCTGGCATGCCGACGCCGGGCAACCGGGGGTCGAGGCGTTGCGCGAACACTTGCTGGCACGCTTGCCCGATTACATGGTGCCGTCGGCGTTTGTCGCGCTCGACAGCCTGCCGCTGAGCCCCAACGGCAAGGTCGATCGCAAGGCGCTGCCCGCACCGGATTCGGCTGCAGTCAGCATTCGCGAATACGAAGCCCCGGTCGGCGAGATGGAAATCCTCCTCGCGGGACTGTGGTGCGAATTGCTCAAGGTCGAGCGCGTCGGGCGACAAGACCATTTCTTTGAGCTGGGTGGGCATTCGTTGCTGGCGGTCAGCCTGATCGGGCGTCTGCAACAGGAAGGTATCGAAGCCGATGTCCGGACGTTGTTCGAGCAACCGACCCTGGCTGGTTACGCGGCTATCACGGAAAGAATGGAGATCGTCCTGTGAACCTGAATGAACTGTTGGCGGCGCTGAAGACAAAAGACATCCAGTTGGCAATCACGGACGGGCAATTACGGGTCAATGGCAACAAGCAGGCCCTGAGTGAACCGGCCTTGCTGGCCGCATTGCGCGAGCACAAACCGGCATTGATCGAGCTGATCGAGGCGGGCGGTTACTCGGCCGCACGAGAGGGGCAGGTTGAAGTGCCGGTCAATGCAATTTCACCGGGCACGATACGGATAACTCCGGCGATGCTGACGCTGGTCGATCTGAGCCAGGACACCCTCGATCAAATTGTCGCGCACATCCCTGGCGGCGGCGCCAATGTCCAGGATATCTACCCGTTGACGCCGTTGCAGGAGGGCATCCTCTACCACCACGCGAGCGCTGCACAGGGTGATCCGTATGTGATGCAGGCGAAATTCGCGTTCAGCGGACTCGAGCGGTTCGAGGCATT
The DNA here is from genome assembly GCF_059423925.1 of Pseudomonas sp. GW458-11-26-14-LB4. Taxonomy (NCBI): domain Bacteria; kingdom Pseudomonadati; phylum Pseudomonadota; class Gammaproteobacteria; order Pseudomonadales; family Pseudomonadaceae; genus Pseudomonas; species Pseudomonas sp. GW458-11-26-14-LB4. The sequence continues at coordinate 21,233 of NZ_JBWKYU010000017.1, read as the reverse complement.
CGTCCAGGCCCTGCAGACCGTCATCGAGCGCCACGACATTCTGCGCACCGCCATCGTTTGGGAAGGACTGGACACGCCGGTGCAAGTGGTCCTGCGACGTGTCGGGTTACCTGTGGAAGAAGTGCAGCTCGATGTGGCTCAAGGCGATGTTCTGGAGCAGTTGCATGCGCGATTCGACGCCCGGCATTTCCGTCTCGACGTGACACGTGCACCGCTATTGCGCCTGGCCCATGCCTGGAATGCAGAGTCCGGGCGTATTGTCGCGATATTGCTGTTTCACCACATGGCAATGGACCACTCGGCGCTCGCTGTGGTCAGCGAGGAAATGCAGGCTTGCCTGTCAGGGCAGAGCGCGAGACTGGGAGCGCCCGTACCGTTTCGCAATTATGTCGCCCAGGCGCGGCTAGGCATCAGCGAGTCGGAGCACGAGGCGTTTTTCCGCGAGATGCTTGGTGACATCGACGAGCCGACGTTGCCGTTCGGCCTGCAAGGCGTACATGGCGACGGCAGCGACATCGAAGAGTGCGGTGTGCCACTTGACCCGTTGCTGGGGCAGCGCCTGCGAGCCAGTGCCCGGTCGCTCGGCGTGAGTGTCGCGAGTCTGTTCCATCTCGGCTGGGGGCAGGTCCTCAACGCACTCACCGGAAAATCTGCTGTTGTGTTCGGTACCGTGCTGATGGGGCGGATGCAAGGGGCGGAGTCGACCGACCGCGCGCTGGGTATTTTCATCAACACCTTGCCGCTACGGGTCGAGGTCAGCGCGCTGGCAACAAGCGACTCGGTGAAGGCCACCCATGCACGTCTGACCCGTCTGATGCGCCATGAGCACGCCCCGCTGGTGCTGGCCCAGCGTTGCAGCGGGGTGGTCGGGTCATCGCCGCTGTTCAGTTCGCTGCTCAACTACCGGCACAGCACCTCGAGTGCCAATGCCAGTGCCGAAGCGCTCTCGGCCTGGGAGGGGATCAGCGTCCTGCATGCGGAGGAACGCACCAATTACCCGCTGACCTTGAGCATCGATGACTTTGGCGATCACTTCAGCCTGACGCTGCTGGCCAGTCGTGAAGTCGAGGCGCAGCGCATCTGCGGCTATATGGTGTGTGCGATGGAAAACCTGTTGCAGACGCTGGAGCGAGCTGCGGATACGCCGTTGAGCCAACTGTCGGTTCTGCCCGCCCCGGAGCGCGAACAGCTGTTGACGGGGTTCAACGCCAGCGATGTCGAATACGTTCGCGGACAGACGATTCATCAACGCTTCGAGGCGCAGGTCGTCGCGCGACCGCAAGCGCTGGCGGCGGTGCATCTGGACAAGCAACTGACGTTTGACGAACTGAACCGCCAGGCCAACCGTCTGGCGCATCGCTTGATCGATCTGGGTGTGCAGCCGGATGACCGGGTAGCCATCGTCGCCCGGCGAGGGCTGGATACCCTGGCCGGATTGCTCGCAGTCCTCAAGGCAGGCGCCGGGTATGTGCCGATCGACCCCGCGCACCCGGCCGAACGCCTGAACTATTTGCTGAGTGATTGCGCACCGGTGGCGATCCTGACCTCACGTGATTTGCTCGCACGGCTACCGGCGCAGGAGCTGCCGGTGCTTGATCTCGACCCGCGCACCTGGCGCTCAGGCAATGACGCAAACCCGGTGGTACCAGGTCTGTCCGAGGCGAACCTGGCTTACGTGATCTACACCTCCGGCTCCACCGGTTTGCCCAAGGGCGTGATGGTCGAACACCAGACACTGGCCAATCTGGTCGACTGGCACTGCAACGCGTTTGACCTGTGTGCCGGCCGCCATACGTCGAGTCTGGCCGGGTTCGGCTTCGACGCGATGGCATGGGAAGTCTGGCCAGCTCTGTGCGTCGGCGCGACCCTGCACCTGGCGCCTGCGCAGGACGGCGGTGAAGACGTCGACGGGCTGCTGGCCTGGTGGTGCGCGCAACCGCTGGACGTTAGTTTCCTGCCGACGCCCGTCGCCGAATACGCCTTCAGCCGGCATCTCGAGCACCCGACATTGCGCACCTTGCTGATCGGCGGCGACCGCTTGCGTCAGTTTTCGCGCAATCAGCATTTCGATGTGATCAACAACTATGGCCCGACCGAAGCCACCGTAGTCGCAACATCCGGACGGATCGAGGCGGGGGAGGCACTGCACATCGGTAAACCGGTGAGCAATACCTCGGTGTACCTGCTCGACGACCAACAGCGTCCGGTGCCGATCGGCGTATCCGGCGAGCTGTATATCGGTGGCGCAGGCGTGGCGCGCGGTTACTTGAACCGTGCGCAACTGACCGCTGAACGCTTTCTGCCGGACCCCTTCAGTGAACGACCGAATGCGCGTATGTATCGCGCTGGCGACCTTGCTCGCTGGCGCCCGGACGGGACGATCGAATATCTGGGGCGCAACGATGACCAGGTGAAAATCCGCGGCATGCGCATCGAATTGGGGGAAATCGAAAGCCGTCTGCATCAGCTTCCCGGTCTTCAGGAAGTGGTTGTCCTGGCTCGTGAAGACGAGCCAGGACAACCGCGGCTGGTGGCCTATTTCACCGAACAGGCCCAGGTGCAGCCACTGGCGGTAGCGCAGCTGCGCGAGCATTTGCTGGGCCAGTTGCCCGAATACATGGTGCCGGTCGCGTTTGTCAGGCTCGACAGCTTGCCGTTGACCGCCAATGGCAAGCTCGATCGCAAGGCCTTGCCGTTACCGGAGCGCACGGCCCTGCTCACACGCGAATACGAGGCGCCACAAGGCGAACTGGAATGCACACTGGCGCAGATCTGGGCCGAGGTTCTGCAGGTCGAACGGATAGGGCGTCAGGATCATTTCTTTGAGTTGGGCGGCCATTCGTTGCTGGCCATGCGCATGGTCGCGCAAGTGCGTCAACGGCTGGGTGTGGAGCTTGCGCTCGGCGAGTTGTTCGCCAATGCCGAACTGGCGTCGGTGGCGCAGTCGCTGACCCGGGCCGGACGCTCTACGCAGCCGCCGATCCTGCCGGTGCCACGGGAAGGCGCATTGCCGCTGTCGTTTTCCCAGCAGCGCTTCTGGTTTCTGGCGCAGATGGAAGGTGCCAACACGGCTTACAACATTCCGATCGGTCTGCGTCTGCGCGGTGTGCTCGACGCCGATGCGCTACAGCGGGCGCTGGCCCGGATTGTCGCCCGCCACGAAAGCCTGCGCAGCCGTTTCATGCCGTACAACGGCGAAGCCCAGGTGCTGATTACTCCGCCCGACAGTGGCGTGCTGCTGCGGGTCGAGGACCTGCGCCAGCACCCGCAGGCTGACGAAGCCTTGCAGGCGCTGATTCAGGGGGAAGCTTCCGGCCCGTTCGACCTGCAGGACGATCCGTTGATTCGCGGACGGCTGGTGCGTATGGCCGACGATCACCATGTGTTGCTGATCACCTTGCATCACATCATCTCCGACGGTTGGTCGATGGAAGTGCTGACCCGCGAGCTGATGGCGTTGTATCAGGCTTTCAGTCAGGGGTTGGCGGACCCTTTGCCGCCGCTGGCGTTGCAATACACCGACTATGCCGTCTGGCAGCGACGCTGGCTGAGCGGGGAGGTTTTGCAGCGCCAGAGCGAATATTGGCAACGCACGCTGGCCGATGCGCCAGCCTTGCTGACGTTGCCTGCCGACCGACCGCGACCACCGCAACAGGATTACGCCGGCAGCAGCGTCGAAGTGTGCCTGGACGAGCGCTTGAGCGCCGGCCTCAAAGCCTTGAGCCAGCGCCATGGCGTGACGCTGTACATGACGATGCTGAGCGCGTGGGCGATGCTGCTCAGCCGGTTGGCCGGGCAATCGGACGTGGTGGTCGGTTCGCCGGTGGCCAACCGTTTCCGGGCGGAAATCGACGGACTGATCGGGTTGTTCGTCAATACCCTGGCGTTACGCATTGATACTTCCGGTGAGTTGAGCACGTCAGCGCTGCTGACGCGGGTCAAGGCGCTGACCCTGCAGGCCCAGGCCCATCAGGACCTGCCCTTCGAGCAAGTGGTCGAAATCGCCCGCCCGGCCCGCAGCCTGGCCCACAGCCCGCTGTTCCAGACCATGTTCAACTGGCGCAACAGCGACGGACCGGTGTTGGCGCTGGGGGATCTGACCCTGGAAGCGGTGGCCGAGCCGAGTCACTTCGCCAAGTTCGATCTGACCCTGACCCTGGGTGAGTCGCCCAACGGAATAAGTGGCTGGATGGAGTACGCCACAGCGCTGTTCGATGAGGCGACGGCACGGCGTTATGTCGGTTATTTCCAGCGCTTGTTGCAGGCCATGGTCAACAACGACCAGGCAGTGCTGGAACACGCGCAGATAATCGAGGATCAGGAACGCACGCAGTTGCTCGACGAATTCAACGCCAGCGCGCGGAACAGTCTGCAAGTGCTGACCGTGCACCGTGTATTCGAGATGCAGGCCGCCGAGCATCCGCAAGCCGTTGCCGCGGTGCACGGGACGCAGGTGTTGAGTTACGCGGAACTGAACCGCAGCGCCAACGGCCTGGCTCATCATCTCATTGCCCAGGGTGTGCAGCCCGGCGATCATGTGGCGATTCTGTTGCCACGCTCGCTGGAGTTGTTGGTCGCGCAGTTGGCGATCATCAAGTGTGCGGCGGCCTATGTGCCGCTGGACATCAACGCACCCGCCGAGCGTCAGGCATTCATGGTGCAGGATTGTCGGGCGGTCGCGCTGTTGACCGGCAGCGATCAGGTCATCGAGTACCCGGTACGACGAATGGATCTGGATACCCTGGCGCTTGCCGGAAGTCCTTCGCACAACCCGGATCTGCCTCAGTCCTCGGAGGCGCTGGCGTACATCATGTACACCTCGGGCTCCACGGGCATCCCGAAGGGGGTCATGGTGCCGCATCGCGGCATTACCCGCCTTGTGATCGACTGCGGCTACGCCGATTTCAACTCGAGTGACAGGGTGGCATTCGCTTCGAACCCGGCGTTCGATGCGAGCACCATGGATATCTGGGGCGCCTTGCTCAACGGTGGCCAGGTGGCCGTGATCGATCATGCGACCTTGCTCGACCCACAGGCATTCGGTCGGGAGCTTGCCCGGTGCGGGGCGACGATCCTCTTCGTCACCACCGCGTTGTTCAATCAGTACGTGCAATTGATTCCCGAGGCGCTCAAAAGGCTGCGCATCCTGCTGTGCGGTGGGGAGCGTGGCGATCCGGCGGCGTTTCGAAAGCTGCTCGCCGAAGCACCGGACCTGCGCCTGGTGCATTGTTATGGCCCGACCGAAACCACGACGTACGCCACCACCTTCGAAGTGCGTGAGGTGGCGCCGGATGCCGACAGCGTCTCGATTGGCGGCCCCATCGGCAATACCCGCGTGTATGTGCTGGATAACCGGCAACAACCGGTGCCGTTCGGCGTCACCGGCGAGTTGTACATCGGTGGTCAGGGGGTTGCGCTGGGCTATCTGAATCGGCCTCGACTGAGTGCCGAGAAATTCCTCCGGGATCCGTTCAGCGACAACCCGCAAGCCTTGATGTATCGCACGGGCGACCTGGTGCGCTGGCAGGCGCCGGGGCGACTGGAATGTATCGGCCGCAATGATGACCAGGTGAAGATTCGCGGCTTCCGGATCGAACTCGGAGAAATCGAAAACCGTCTGTTGAGCTGTCCGGGGGTCAAGGAAGCGGTGGTTCTGGCCCGACGCGACGGACAGGAACCAACGCGGCTGGTGGCCTATTACACGGCGCACGATCCTGCATTGCAGGGCGCTACCCTCCGCGCGCTGCTGCAAGCCAGGTTACCGGAGTACATGGTGCCGACCGCCTGGGTGGCGCTGGAGAGCCTGCCGCTGAACAACAACGGCAAGGTCGATCGCAAAGCCTTGCCGGCGCCGACACACCAAGCGCTGGTCATGCGTGACTTTGAAGCGCCGGCCAATCCTCTTGAGGAATCACTGGCCGGGCTATGGGCTGAAGTGTTGCAAGTCGGGCGGGTAGGCCGCCATGACAACTTCTTCGAACTGGGCGGGCATTCGCTGCTGGCGGTGCGGCTTGTCGACCTGATGCAAAAGTCCGACAGGCCGATTTCGTTGGCCGAGCTGTTCCAGCATCCCACGGTCGAGGGGACTGCCACGCTGCTGTACCAGCGCAGTGACGCTGTGCCGCTCCATGACGGCGTGGTCGTGGTGCGTGCAAGTGACCAAGGCACGCCGTTGTTCCTGGTGCATGAGTTCAGTGGTCGGGACCTGTATTTCCCGGCGCTGGGCCTGCATATCGGCGGCGAGTTCCCGATTTACGGCTTGCCGGGTATCGATCCCGGTATGGCGCAACTGCGCACCATGGAGTGCCTGGCGGCCCGGCTGGTCGAGGTGATCCGCGCCACACAACCCCACGGCCCTTATCGGCTTGCCGGCTGGTCGTTCGGTGGCGTGCTGGCTTATGAAATCGCGGCGCAACTGCTCGGGATGGACGAGTCAGTGGCGTTCGTCGGGCTGATCGATACCTACGTGCCGCGCCTGGCCGATCCGAACAAGGCGCAGTGGAACGATGCACATGTGCACAAGCGCCAACTGCTTTTGCATTGCACGGCGCATTGGGCCGGGCACGAAACACAGGGGCAGCAAGCATTGGCGCGTCTGGCGGTGTTGCAGACCGAACTTGAGCAGTGGGCGTTCGCCGATTTGTTCAACCATTGTCACGAACAGCAGTTGCTCAGACCCGAGCTGGCGGCTGTCTCGTCGGCGGATGCCTGGCATTACCTCGACCGGGAAGTGGCCCACGGGCATGCGTTGGCCCATTACCGGATCAACCCGATCGGTCTGCCGTTGCATCTGCTGCGTGCCACGGAGCGTTCGGCGCAAATGTCACGACTCAGCGCCACGCGCGGTTGGGCTGAGGAATTGCCAGGTGCGCAGCTGCACTGCATCGACGTACCGGGCGATCACCAGAGCATGATGAAAGCACCTCACGTTCAGGCTCTGGGGCAGGCCCTGACTCAGGCGCTGGAAACGGCAACTGCGCCCGCGCCGCCGGCGTATCAGCCGATCCTGACCATTCAGACCGGTCACACCGGACATGCACCGATTTTCTGCGTCCCGGGTGCCGGCGACAGTGTTACCGGGTTCCTCCACCTGACCGAGGCGCTGGGGCCGGAGTGGCCGATTCATGGGCTGCAACCCCGAGGCCTGGACGGCGCGACGGTGCCGCACAGCCGGGTCGAAAGCGCGGCCACGTTCTACCTGCGGGCACTCGAGCAGTTGTATCCGCAAGGACCGGTGCATCTGATCGGGCATTCGTTCGGTGGTTGGGTGGCTTACGCCATGGCGGCGCAGTTGCAGGCGGCGGGGCGCGAGGTGGCGTCCCTGACCCTGATCGACAGCGAATCACCGGGCGGCAACAGCGTGGTGGGCAAGCCTTACACCACCACGGCAGCGCTGCTGAGACTGATCGAGTCGCTGCAATTGTCCAGCGGCAAGTCTCTGGGTATCGATGCGCTGGCCTTCGCCGAAGCCGACGACACCACGCAAATGCGCCTGCTGCACGAGGGAATGGTGCGCGCGGGTGTGCTGTCGGAGCGCGCGTTACTCGATGCGATGCAGGGCCCGGTGCGCACGTTCGCCACCGCACTGCGTACGGTCTATCGGCCGGCGCTGGCCTACACCGGTCCGGTGCGTCTGGCGCTGGTAGACGACCCGACGCTGGACGCAATGGGCAACCAGCGCGAACAGGCGGCGATGCTCGAAGGCTGGCAGCGCGAGGTCAGGGATCTGGCGGTGTGGTACGGCCCCGGCAACCACTTCACGATTCTCAAGGCGCCCAACGTCTTCAGTCTCGCGGCGTGGTGGCATGACGGGCTGACGGTGGCGGCGGGGCAAGTGTTGTCCTGATTGAAGTGTTTATCCTGGAACCCGGCCGCTGGCCGGGCTCAACCCTGAACGGAATTGTGGTCATTTATGGAACAGTCGAAGGTGCGCAAAGTCGGTCTGGGAATCGCGTTGACGCTGGTGGCCGGGTTGGTGTTCTACACGGTGCAGGCGCCGGCCGAGGCACCGCAATACCTGACCGCCACGGTCGAACGCGCTGACATTGAAAACGCAGTGCTGGCCACCGGTTTGCTGGAGGGCATCAAGCAGGTGGACGTCGGTGCCCAGGTTTCGGGGCAGTTGAAGTCGCTGAAGGTCAAGGTCGGCGACAAGGTCAAGAAGGGCCAGTGGCTGGCGGAAATCGATCCGTTGGTGCTGCAGAACACCCTGCGTCAGGCACAGGTCGATGAGGAGAATCTGCAAGCCCAACGCCGGGCGACCCAGGCTCAACTGCGCCAGACCAAGGCGATCTACGAGCGCTATAAGAACCTGCAGGAGGACGCCTCGATCTCGCGGCAGGATTTCGAAACCGCGCAATCGAACTACGAAGTGCAGCAGGCCAACCTGTTGTCGCTGGACGCGCAGATCAAGAGTGCGCATATCCAGATCGACACCGCCAAGGTCAACCTGGCCTACACGCGGATCGTCGCGCCCATCGATGGCGACGTGGTGGGCATCGTGACCCAGGAAGGCCAGACCGTGATCGCCAACCAGCTGGCGCCGATCCTGCTGAAACTGGCGGACCTGGACACCATGACCGTCAAGGCTCAGGTGTCGGAGGCCGATGTCATTCACATCGCACCGGGGCAGGAGGTGTACTTCACCATTCTTGGCGAGGACAAACGTTATTACGGCAAACTGCGGGGCACTGAGCCTGCGCCGCAGAACTTCCTCGAAACGCCGCCCGCCGGCACGCCGAAGCAGAACACGGCGGTGTTCTACAACGCGCTGTTCGAGGTGCCCAACCCCGATCACCGTTTGCGCATTTCCATGACGGCTCAGGTGCGGGTGGTGCTCGATACCGCGAAATCGGTGCTGACGATTCCGGTAGCGGCGCTGGGCCCGCGCAACAACGACGGCAGTTTCCCGGTGCGGGTGCTGGACGCCAAAGGCCAGGCGCAGTCGCGCAATGTGCAGACCGGGATCAACAACAACGTCAAGGTGCAGGTCAACGAAGGCCTGGCCGAAGGCGACCGGGTGGTGATCGGTGATCCGGTGACGAAAGTGGCAGGGGCATGAGCATGAGCGAACCTCTGCTGCAACTGACCGACATCAGCCGCAGTTTCACTGCGGGCGACCGTGAATTTCTGGCGCTTAAGAACATCAACCTGACGATCCACGCCGGGGAAATGGTGGCGATCATCGGCGCCTCGGGCTCCGGCAAATCGACCTTGATGAACATTCTCGGCTGCCTCGATTACGCCACGGCCGGCAGCTACAAGATCAACGGTCGGGAAACCCGGGATCTGGACAATCAGGCACTGGCCGAACTGCGCCGTGACTATTTCGGCTTCATCTTCCAGCGCTACCACTTGCTGCCGCACCTGAGCGCGATGCACAACGTCGAGATGCCGGCGATCTACGCCGGCACGCCGGAACCACAGCGCCATGCCCGAGCCCGGGAGCTGTTGGCGCGCCTGGGGTTGGAGGGGCACCTGACCCATCGCCCGAGCCAACTCTCGGGCGGTCAGCAGCAGCGGGTGAGTATCGCCCGCGCGCTGATGAACGGCGGCGAAGTGATCCTCGCGGACGAGCCCACCGGCGCTCTCGATACCACCAGCGGCAAGGAGGTGATGCGCATTTTGCTGGAACTGCACGCGGCCGGGCACACGGTGATTCTGGTGACCCACGACCCCAAGGTCGCGGCCAACGCCGAGCGCATCATCGAAGTCAGCGACGGCGAAATCCTCAGCGACCGTCGCAACGAGCGCGACACCACGGCACTGACCAATGAGGACGCGGTGCCCAAATCCACGGCAGCGCGGCGTCTGGTGGCCAGCCTCGGGTTGTTCAAGGAAGCGTTCAACATGGCCTGGGTCGCGCTGATCTCGCATCGCATGCGCACACTGCTGACCATGCTCGGGATCGTCATCGGCATCACCTCGGTGGTGTCGATCTCGGCCATCGGCGAGGGGGCCAAGCGCTATGTGCTCAAGGACATTCAGGCCATCGGCAGCAACACCATCGATATCTATTCCGGTACCAGTTTCGGCGACAGCCGTTCGGCGGCCATCGAAACCCTGGTTCCGGCGGATGTGGCGGCGCTCAATCAGTTGTACTACGTCGACAGCGCAACGCCGGTGGTCGGGCGCAATCTGTTGCTACGCTACCGCAACATTGACCTCGATGCCCAGGTCAACGGCGTCAGCGATCTGTACTTTCAGGTGCGCGGAATCAAGATGGAGTCGGGCATCCCGTTCAGCGAAAACGATGCCCGACGCCAGGCGCAGGTGGTGGTGATCGATCACAACACCCGCCAACGGTTATTCGGCGAGGGAGTCGATCCGCTGGGGCAGGTGATCCTTATCGGCAACCTGCCGTGCACCGTGATCGGTGTCGCGGCGGAAAAGAAGAACATCTTCTCGGCGAGCAAGTCCTTGAATGTCTGGGTGCCTTATGAAACCGCAGCCGGGCGGTTATTGGGCCAGCGTTACCTGGACAGCATCAGTGTGCGGATCAAGGACGGCCAACCGAGCAAGGTCGTGGAGGACAACGTCAACAAGCTGATGCTGCAGCGCCACGGCACCAAGGATTTCTTCACCAACAACCTCGACAGCGTGATGCAGACGGTGCAGAAAACTAGCCGCTCACTGGCCTTGTTGCTGTCGCTGATTGCGGTGATTTCGCTGGTGGTCGGCGGCATAGGGGTGATGAACATCATGCTGGTATCAGTCACCGAACGTACCCGCGAGATCGGTATTCGCATGGCGGTGGGGGCGCGGCAGTCGGATATTCGTCAGCAGTTTCTGGTTGAGGCGGTGATGGTCTGTCTGCTGGGCGGGGCGATTGGAATTTCGTTGAGTTACGCCATCGGCCATTTGTTTTCGCTGTTCATCAAGGAATGGGAGATGGTGTTCTCGCTGGGCTCGGTGCTGACAGCGGTGTTCTGCTCGACGCTGATCGGCATCGTGTTCGGCTTCGTGCCGGCGCGCAATGCTTCGCGGCTCGACCCGATCGAGGCATTGGCGCGGGACTGAAAGGCAGGCATGAAAAAGCCGCCGTCCCTGACAGGGCGGCGGTTCTTTTACAGGCGTGCGAACAATCAGGCCGCGTTAGACGGGTCGCAGGCGGCCGGGCAGTCTTCAGGTGAATACATCCAGCGCATCAGCGAATGTCGACCGCTGATCCCCAGTTTGATGGCGGCACGCTTGAGGTAGCTCTCGACGGTGTTGACCTTCAGTTGCAACTGTTCGGCCAGTTCAGGCGCGGTGCGACCGGCGAGGAGGCCGACGCACACTTCCATTTCACGGTTGGACAGGCTCAGGCCCAATTGCTGCACGCGCTTGCAGAAGCGCAATCGCAGGGTTTCCAGGCCTTGGAGCGATGCTTCGGTCGCTGCGGCTTGCGCCTCGGGATCCGCATTCGCCGGTTGCAGCGCGTGGATGTGCTTTTCCACCATCGGCAGCAATACCGGGGAGATGTCCTGCAACAGGCTGCGCTCCCGGGCGGAAAACCGCTTCGACGGCCCGCAGCGGTACACGGAAATCACATAGCGGTAACCGTCCTTGCGTCGGGTCAGGTGCAACTGCGAAGCATCGGTGACCGTGGAGGGTTCGGGGGCGGGCACTTCGCTGTTGCCGGGATCGGTGCTCAGTTCGGAATACACCGTCTCGGCCGTCAGCGTCGCGTCTTTGGGGCATTCAGGATCGGTGCGCGGTTGCGCACGTCCGACCGGCTCCACGCGCATCTGCCGGATATGTGTGGCATCCACGGCCAGTTGGGTGAGGATCAGATCATGCAGCATCCGCGGAAAATGCCGGCTGCCGGTGCTGGCGATGACCTTGCCGATGTGAGGGAACAGATGTGAGTTCATGTGTTTCATCCATGAGTAGCAATGGGGGAATTGCGCTTTCCCGACTCTCCGGCTGATGTCCTTGGCCGGCGACCACAAATCGGGAAATTTGGATCCTATCCTAGTACAACGTTTGAGCGACCGTTTAATGAAGGGGTTATTAGCTCATAACGAACATTGAGTGCAGCAACCGCATCGCCTTCCACTCGTCGCATGTATCGAACGACGCAGAACCGAACCGGCTCTACCCGATGTCATCTTCGCGAGGCATTCGATATGTTTGATCAACGCAAAAAAGACTCCCTGTCGGCCTGGCGCAATCTGGCAACACAGTCCCGGGAGCAGCTCGACCCACAGGATCAATATGATGAGTTGCTCAAGGGGGCCGACGAGATGCTGGAGCAGGGAATTATCAACGCTTCCGAGTGGCGACAGTTGGTGCGCGATGCAGGCCACATCTTTATCCGTCACGAAGACTTGTCTGCGCCACCGCTTGAAGGGTAGCAGGCACTCCGGACATTCAGCGGCAATGCGCGTCCACCAGTTCGATCCAGTGCCTGACGGGCGTGCGGCCGGCGCCGTCGAGGTGTGCCTGACAGCCGATGTTGGCGGTGGCGATGATCTCGGGATGACCACTCTCCAGCGCAGCGAGTTTGTTGTCGCGCAGTGACCTGGCCAGCGCCGGTTGGGTGATCGAGTAAGTACCTGCCGAGCCGCAGCACAGATGAGCGTCGGGGACGGCAGTCAGGTCGAAGCCCAGTCGGACCAGTACCGACTCCACCACACCGCCAAGTTTCTGCGCGTGCTGCAAGGTGCAGGGGCAATGGAAAGCCACACGTTGATTGGCGTGGATGCCGAAGGATTCGAGCGGCTCTTCACGCAGCACCTCAACCAGATCTTTTGCCAGCGCGCTGACGGCTTTGGCCTTTTCGGCATAAGTTGGATCGGCGTGAAGCAAATGCCCGTAATCCTTGATGAACGCACCGCAACCGCTGGCGGTCTGCACGATCGCCTCAGCCCCCTGTTCGATGGCCGGCCACCACGCATCGATATTGTGACGGGCGCGGTCAAGGCCGGTGGCCTGGGCGTCGAGGTGATAATCCACCGCGCCGCAACAACCAGCCTCGCGGGCCGGGATCACGCTGATGCCCAGACGATCCAGCACCCGTGCCGCTGCTGCATTGGTATTGGGTGACAAACCCGGCTGTACGCAACCCTCCAACATCAGCATTTGCCTTGCATGGCGGATGTCGGGACGTGATGCAGGCATCACCGCGTTGCGTGGCAGTTTGTCTTGCAGGGCATCGGGCAGTAGCGCCCGGAACATCTGCCCGCCATTGACCAACCCTTTGAACAACCGCGGATTGGGCACGACGCTTCGAAGCCCTTCGCGCAACAGGCGTTGCCCGAGCGGCCGCGGGACGGCTGCGTCGACCACTGCTCGGCCAATGTCGAGCAGGCTGTGATAGTCCACGCCGGAAGGGCAGGTGGTTTCACAGTTACGGCATGACAGGCAGCGATCCAGGTGTTGCTGGGTTTTCGCCGTAACTTCGTTGCCTTCGAGTACTTGCTTGATCAAATAGATGCGTCCGCGCGGGCCGTCCAGTTCATCGCCGAGCAATTGATAAGTCGGGCAGGTCGCGTTGCAGAATCCGCAATGAACGCACGTGCGCAGGATGCTTTCGGCCTCTTCGGCGCGGGGCAGTTGTCGGGCTTGCGGGCTGAGGGTGGTCTGCATGGCTCAAAGCTCCGCGTACTGACGCCCGGGATTGAAAATGCCCCGGGGGTCGAGTTGTCGTTTGAGTTGGCGGTGATAGCGCAGCAGGGCGGGCGCCAGAGGATGGAACGGTTCATCGATCAGGCCGTGGCTGTAGCAGGTCGCATGCCCGCCGACGTCACCGACGACTTTGCGAATGGTCGCCGCTTCGGCTGTCGATTTGAGCCAGCGTTGCGCGCCGCCCCAGTCGAGCCACTGCTCGCCGGGCAGGTTCAGCGGCGGCGTGTTCAGCGGCACGGACAGGCGCCAGAGCGGTTGGTCTTCATCGAAGAAGCCCAGGCGTTGCTCGTTGAGGTCGGCCCAGAACGAACTGTCGATCAACTCGCCGCCAAGGCGATCATGGGCGGCCGCCACTGAACCTTCGCCACCCTCCAGACGCAAGTGCAATTGCCGGCCATCGTGACAGGCGGAGCTGATCGGCAACGGCTGCTGGCCCCATTCGGCCAGGCGCAGCAGGGCTTGTTCGCCGGTCATTTCCAGACTGAGACTCAGGCACGCGCGCGGTTTGGGCAGCACCTTGAGCGAGACTTCAGTGATGATGCCCAGCGAGCCGTAACTGCCTGCCATCAGACGTGACAAGTCATAGCCGGCGACGTTTTTCATGACTTCGCCGCCGAAGCGCAAATGCTTGCCATGTCCCGTGATGATCCGCGTGCCCAACACGAAATCGCGCACCGATCCCGACCAGGGCCGACGCGGCCCGGACAGGCCCGTGGCGATCATGCCGCCGACCGTGGCGTCGTCGGCGAAGGCGGGTGGTTCACAAGCCAGCATCTGTTGCGAAGCGTCCAGCACGGCCAGCAATTCTGCCAGTGGAGTACCGCAGCGTGCGGTGATTACCAGTTCGGTCGGGTCGTAGCTGACGATGCCGCGATGGGCGCGGGTGTCGAGAATCTCGCCACCGACGAAGCGCCCGAGAAACGCCTTGCTGTTGGCCCCCTGGATGCGCAGCGGGGTAGCGTTTTCCAGTGCCCGGTTGACCTGTTCGAGCAACGCGGCGCTGTCATCGAAATCCTTCCTTTCACCCATCAGAACCGCTCCAGCTCGGGGAAGGGCAATTGCCCGTGGTGTACGTGCAGGGCGCCGAATTCGGCGCAGCGATGCAGGGTCGGAATGTTTTTGCCGGGGTTAAGCAGGCCGCCCGGGTCGAAGGCTTTCTTCACAGCGTGGAACAGGGTCAGCTCATCACCGTTGAACTGCGCGCACATCTGGTTGATTTTTTCCCGGCCCACGCCGTGTTCGCCGGTGATGCTGCCGCCGACCTTCACGCACAGTTCGAGGATCTTGCCGCCCAGCACCTCGGCACGTTCCAGTTCGCCGGGCTGATTGGCATCGAACAGAATCAGTGGATGCATGTTGCCGTCGCCAGCGTGGAATACATTGGCGACCCGCAAGCCATATTCGGCTGAAAGCTGCGCAATCGCGTGCAGTACGCCGGGCAATTCGCGGCGCGGGATGGTGCCGTCCATGCAGTAATAGTCCGGAGATAACCGTCCTACGGCGGGGAAGGCATTCTTGCGTCCGGCCCAGAATCGCACGCGCTCGGCCTCATCCCGGGCCTGGCGCACCTCGGTGGCACCGGCGTGGTCGAGCACCTGTCGGACCCGCGCGCAATCATCGTGGACATCGGCTTCAACGCCATCGAGTTCGCAGAGCAAAATCGCTTCGGCATCCACCGGATATCCGGCGTGGATGAAGTCTTCGGCGGCGCGGATCGCCAGGTTGTCCATCATCTCCAGGCCGCCGGGAATGATGCCGGCCGCGATAATGTCGGCCACTGCGCGACCGGCCTTTTCCACGGAGTCGAATGCCGCCAGCAGCACTTTGGCAGTCTGGGGTTTGGGCAAGAGTTTGACCGTGACTTCGGTGATGACGCCGAGCAGGCCTTCGGAGCCGGTGAACAGTGCCAACAGGTCGAAACCGGGGGAATCCAGCGCGTTCGAGCCCAGCGTCAGATGTTCGCCATCGACGGTAAGAATCTCGACCTTGAGTAGATTGTGCACGGTCAGACCGTACTTGAGGCAATGCACCCCGCCGGCGTTTTCCGCCACGTTGCCGCCGATGGAGCAGGCGATTTGCGAGGAAGGATCAGGCGCGTAATACAGCCCGAACGGCGCAGCGGCCTGGGAAATCGCCAGGTTGCGCACCCCGGGTTGAACCCGCGCGGTGCGGGCTTCAGGGTCGATGTGCAGGATGTTGTTGAAGCGCGCCATTACCAGCAACACGCCTTTCTCCAGTGGCAGGGCTCCGCCGGACAAACCGGTCCCCGCGCCTCTGGCCACCACCGGAACCCGCCGCTCATGGCAGATCCGCAACACGCCCTGAACTTCATCGATGTGCCGTGGCAGTACCACCAGCAACGGCGTGGTGCGATAGGCGGAGAGGCCATCGCACTCATACGGCTTGAGTTCCTCAAGCTGATGCAGGACTTCAAGATCCGGCCACTGGCGCTGCAGGGCTTGCAACAACGCGGCTTTGTCGACGTCGGGCAAAACGCCGTCGACCTGTTCGTCGTAGAGAATGTTCATGATCGGTGGACGACCCTCCGTTGTCGTTATTCGAGGTCGGTGCCGTTTTCTATCATTGGGCCGCTGACCCCGAGAAGTAAAGCGTAGCGGCCGTTGGTCCGTTGTCCCGCGTGCTCCTGTAATATGCGGCGTTTCACTCCGACGAGATGAAAATCGAGGCAAGGATCAGAAACTGCGGCAGCAATGTCGCGCCTTGATCGGGCGTTGTCGGTGACATCCTTGACGCTCTACGCGGCGCTCGGCTCCCGCGCCAAGGGCGTGTTGACCCGGCCTGCGCTGTCCCGCTGGGTCAGTCGCATAAGTAAAAGATGTCCGATTGAAATCAGTTATCCATTTCAAGGAAGTATTGCGTGGCACTCAGGGTTTTAGTGGTCGGCGGTTATGGAAATTTCGGCAGCATTGTCAGTCGGCATCTGATTGAGATGCCGGACATCGAGCTGGTGATCTCCGGCCGCGACCCGCAGAAATTGGTGCGCAAAGTCGACGAGCTGAAAGCCCGGTCGGGCGTTGTCTGCCAGAGTTGGTGCGGCAACGCGATGGGGGACGGGTTTGAAGCGGCTCTGAAATCGATGGGCATTCAACTGGTCATCCACACCGGCGGCCCGTTTCAAGGGCAACCCTATGCGGTCGCCGAGCGTTGCATCGACGCGGGTGTGCATTATTGCGACTTGTCCGACTGCAGAACCTTCGTCAACGGCATCGAAGCCCTCGATGCCCGCGCGAAACAGGCCGGCGTGGCGATTCTCAGCGGTTGCAGTTCGGTGCCGACACTTTCATCGGCCCTTATCGATGAACAGCGGCATCGCTTCTCCCGCATCGATTCGATCGAACATGGTATTTCCTCGTCGGCGAAAATGCCGGGCCTGTCGACGGTTGAAGGTGTTCTGGCCTACGCCGGCAAGCCGATCAGGCAACTCAGGAATGGCCAGGTTCATGAGGTGGCAGGCTGGCTGGATCTGACGTTGCGCAGGATGCCTCAGTTGGGCGTTCGGGTGCTGGCGAACGTCGATGTTCCGGACATGGATATCTTCGCCAAACGCTACGGCGCACGAACCTTGAGTTTCAAGGCCGGCGCGGGCCTGAAGCTGGGTGGTGTGGCCAACGGTCTGTTCGCCCTGGCCCGCAGGTTTGGTGCGTTTCGTGATCATGTTCCCTGGGCGGCGCGGCTTCATCGCTGGGGTACCTGGTTCGAGCGATTCGGTGATGGCAAAAGCGCGATGTATATCGACGTGACAGGACTCGGTATCGACGGAAAACCGCTGGCCATGACGGTGCAGCTCACCGCCCGGAATGACAAGGGACCGGAGATCCCGAGCTGCGCAGCCGTTGCCCTGGCCGCGAAAATCGCCCGGGGATATCGGCCCGAGGCTGGCGCACGTCCCTGCGTGGGCGAGATCACTGTCGCTGAATACATGGCGGCCATCAACGATCCGCAGAATCTGAGCCTGTCGATGCATTTCTCTGACGGGCAGAACTGACCGTGCTCTATCTGTGCCTCAAATACATTCACATCATCGCCGCGGTTTTTCTGTTCGGATTCGGCATGGGCTCCTACCTCTACCTGATCGCCGCGAGCCGTACAGCCAACCCTCTGGTGATCGCTCACGTGGCGAGAATGGTCGTACGGTTCGACGCCTGGATCACCACGCCGGCGGGCTTTATCCAGATCGCGACGGGTTACGGGTTGACCAGGCTTGCCGGACTGCCCCTGACCACGGAATGGGTGCTGACCTCCTTGATCATTTTCCTGTGTGTCGGCTCGCTCTGGTTGCCGGTACTGGTGCTTCAAAAGCGTTTGCACGTGATGGCTTCGAGCGCGGTCGAGACCGGGGCAGGGCTCCCTGATGAGTACAGCTGCGTGTACCGAAAATGGTTCTGGATGGGGATTGCCGGATTTCTGGGGATGTTCGTGATCGTGCTGCTGATGGTGACGAAGATGACGCCGGGGCAGTGGGCCAACCTGTTGGTGTAGCGAACGCAACGCCCGATAAATCCGCACCGGGCGTCGCGTCGTGTCAGGCGAAGCTCAATCCAGATCGCTTGCTTGATGTCGCTCAGGAACCTGGCTCGCTTCATCGCCCCACGTCCGGTTGATGCGCTGGCCACGAATCACCGCAGGCCGTTCGGCAATCTCTTGCGCCCAGCGTTGCACGTGGGTGTATTCGTGAGCAGAAAGGAACTCGGCGGCGGAGTACACGTTGTTGCGCACCAGTTGTCCGTACCATGGCCAGACCGCGATGTCGGCGATGGTGTAGTCATTGCCGGCAAGGTAGGGGCTTTCGCTCAGGCGGCGATCAAGCACATCCAGCTGGCGCTTGGTTTCCATGGTGAACCGGTTGATCGGGTATTCGAGCTTTTCCGGCGCATACGCGTAGAAATGCCCGAAACCGCCGCCCAGGTAGGGTGCCGAGCCCATCTGCCAGAACAGCCAGTTCAGGGTTTCGGTGCGTCCCGCCAGGTCGGTGGGCAGGAAGGCGCCAAATTTTTCCGCCAGATAGAGCAGGATCGAGCCGGATTCGAAGACGCGAATGGTCGGTTCTACACTGCGATCCAGCAGCGCCGGAATTTTCGAATTGGGGTTGATCTCGACAAAGCCGCTGGAGAACTGGTCGCCCTCGTTGATGCGGATCAGCCAGGCGTCGTACTCGGCGTCGGTGCGTCCGAGCGCCAGCAACTCCTCAAGCAGGATGGTCACTTTCACGCCGTTGGGCGTGGCCAGCGAATACAGTTGCAACGGATGCTTGCCGACCGGCAGCGTCTTGTCGTGCGTTGGCCCGGCAGTCGGGCGATTGATGCTGGCGAACTGGCCGCCGGACGGAGCGATGTGTTTCCAGACCTTGGGTGGTGCGTAGGGCGCCTTGCTCATGAAACGGACCTCATCGGTTGCATGCCGGAATGGAGTGAGCCGGACGGTGAGCGTGCCGGGCTCTTGTCGAACAGGACACCACAGAAGGGCGTTTGAATGCCACTGGTTGTTCGCTGAAATGGTTTGGCTAAAGACATGCCGGGCAGCTGCCGGGTGACCGCTTCTTCTATATAGAAGAATGTTGTTTGTCGGTAACAGAGCTATGGCGCGAATCTGTGCGCAATTGCGCCGGACTCACGCCGAGGCGCTGTTTGAAGGCTGTGGTCATATGCGCCTGCGAGTTGAAACCGCAGGCGAGGGCGATCTGCGAAAGACTGTCCGTTGTATCGCGCATTGACGCTCGGGCTTTGGCCAGTCGTCTGTCGATCAGGTAACTGTGGGGGCTTTTGCCGGTTGCCTGCTTGAAGGCACGCATGAAGTAACCCTCGGACAACTCCAGCAATTGCGCCATCGCCGGGACGGCGAGCGGGCTGCCGAGACCGGCGTCGATGAAATCATCCAGCAGGCGCATGCGGCTGCTGGTGATCGAGCCTGGAGACGACACCGCTTCATGACCTTCGACCCGTTCCGCCAGACCGAGCGCCCAGCGTTCCCAGTCATCATCCAGAGAGGCTTGCAGCAGCGCACTGCGCATTCGCGACGCGAGGTGAATGGCCTGCGGGTCGATGCGATTGTTGAACGCCCGGTCACCCGCCAGTGCTTTGCCGTCGGTGCGTATCACTCGCAGGTACTCGCCGCCCATGGGCGACTCGGACAGCACGTCACATCCAGCCGGAACAAACGCCAGGCCATTGGGCATCGCATCGAAGGGGCGTATCCGGTCAGTACCAATCGCGTGCACGCCGTGCTGGCTGTCGAAGGCAAAGCCGATCGCTGACTGGGTTGCCACGTACCGCGCCGAGTAGGCTGCGCCCGGCAGCAGCTCGATCGCCCACGGACCGGCCTCGATACGACGTATCGGTTCAGCGACGGTTATGGGGTGGCGCCGGTTTCGATGGTTCATGACCACCATAGTAGAGAAGAGGTCGGATAAAAGTCAGGTCAGTTTTTT
Organism: Pseudomonas sp. GW458-11-26-14-LB4; assembly: GCF_059423925.1. Classification (NCBI taxonomy): domain Bacteria; kingdom Pseudomonadati; phylum Pseudomonadota; class Gammaproteobacteria; order Pseudomonadales; family Pseudomonadaceae; genus Pseudomonas; species Pseudomonas sp. GW458-11-26-14-LB4. Next base: position 1,177 of record NZ_JBWKYU010000017.1, on the reverse strand, counting down.
GAAAGCCGATGTGGTGCGTCCGTGCCTAGACTGGGCCAAAGTTCAGGGAGCCACCTAAATGCACACACTCACTCGCGACGACATCGAAAACGCTGCCCGCCAGGTTTACCAGGTGATGCCGCCTACCGCCCAATACCGTTGGCCGTTGCTGGCCGAGCGGTTGGGCTGCACCGTTTGGGTCAAGCATGAAAATCACACGCCGACCGGTGCCTTCAAGGTGCGAGGTGGTATTACCTTTATGCACTGGTTGCGGTGTGAACATCCGACAGTCAAAGGCATCGTCTCCGCGACGCGTGGAAATCACGGTCAGAGTCTGGCGCTGGCAGCGGGGGCCGTGGGCCTGAAAGCGCTGATTGTGGTGCCGCAGGGCAATTCGCTGGAAAAGAACAACGCCATGCGTGGCTTTGGTGGTGAAGTGGTCGAATACGGGCGCGATTTTGACGAGGCCCGTGAAGAGGCGGCGCGCCTGGCGCAGGAGCATGACCTTTTTCTGGTGCCGCCGTTTCACGTTGAACTGCTCAAGGGCGTGGCGACCTATGCGCTGGAGCTGTTCGGTGCGGCGCCGGATCTGGATACGGTGTACGTGCCCATCGGTTGCGGATCGGGGATCTGTGGTGTCATTGCTGCTCGCGACGCACTAGGACTGAACACTGAAGTGGTGGGGGTGGTGTCGACGGAGGCCGCGGCTGCCAAGCTGTCGTTCGAAGCGAATGTGATCTGCGAAACGGCGTCGGCGAATACCTTTGCCGATGGCCTGGCTGTGCGCAAGCCGATTGCGCAGGCGTTCGACATCTATAAGGAAGGGGCGGCGAGGATCGTCTCGGTCAGCGAAGGCGAGATTGCCGAAGCCATGCGTGTGTATTACACCGATACCCATAACCTAGCAGAGGGTGCAGGCGCCTCAGCGTTGGCTGCGTTGATGCAGGAGCGTGGGAGGATGGAGGGGAAGAAGGTCGGGGTGATTCTGTCCGGGGGGAATATTGACCGGTCGGTGTATGCGAAGGTGATTGGTTGATTTCTGGCGGGCTCGGCATTCAGTGACAGCTATACATTCGCCTCTATATAGAAACGGCCTTTTTCCCTCTCTTGATAGAAAACGCAAATTAAGGGTTGACGGCAGATTCTGAGTCTCTATAATTCGCCCCACTTCCGGCGCAGTCGAAACGGAAAACTCCTT